>JADYXQ010000168.1 GCA_021772135.1 Candidatus Obscuribacter sp. | reverse complement strand
GGGAGCCGCCTATCAGTCTTTAGATCAAGGCACCGGCGAAATTGTAGTCTTGAAAGAATTTCTTTTGCCAATTTATGTAGACATCAGCGTACGCAAAGACGTGCTCGAAAGTTTTGAAAGCGAAGCGCGAATTCTCAAACACCTCAATCACGACCAGGTGGTAAAACTACTCGACTTCTTCGTCGAAGATCACCGAGCTTATCTCGTTTTAGAGCACATCGACGGTTTGTCATTGCGCGAAATCGTCACCAAGAACGGACCACTTTCCGAAGAAAGAGTTAGCGAGCTAGCAAAGCAGATGTGCGTGATATTAAATTATTTGCACAGCCAGGAACCGCATGTGGTGCATCGAGATTTCACTCCGGAGAATTTGATTTTGCGGCACGATGGCCTGCTCAAGCTGATCGACTTCAATGTCGCCCGTCAAGTCGAATCGAATGCCACTGGCTCTGTAGTGGGCAAGCCTGCTTATCTGCCGCCGGAACAATTCCGCGGTCAACCGGTGCCGCAGAGCGATATCTACGGCATGGGCGCCACACTATCTTTTCTTCTCACAGGCAAAGAACCGGAGCCAATCAGCGCTTCACACCCGAAAGAAATAACAGACAGTGTTTCGCAGGCCATGGACGACATCGTTGCCAAAGCGACCGCCATCAATTTGAAGGAGCGCTACGACGACTGCCATCAAATTCTTCAAGACTTGAGCGATGCGCGCGCAGGTGCCGATGAATAAAGACGACGATAACCACCGCCGGGAACAGCCTAGCAATGGAGCCGCCTCCAATAAGTTAGACTTTAAAGAGAAGAGTTCCACTAAGAACTTTAAAGTCGTGGACGACACTTTAGTAGAAGTTTTTACTGCTGGCAAGTTGGTACAGATTCCGATTCCGCAGGAAGATCTGCCTGGTGATGACGTGCCACAAAAAGCAGTGCCTCAAAATGCGCCGCTCAAAAAAAACAATTCATGGAAAGAGAATACGGGAGACATACGTTACGAGGGGCCGCCAGATTTGCCGTTTTATCTGGCGAAACCGACAGCTCAAAATGTCAAGCCTCCCTTTGCGGCAGGTGCCTGGATTTGCTGGTTCTTCATTGCGGTAACTGCCATGTGGATGGTTATCCCGCAATCTTATACATGGTTTGATCCGGCCGCCGATTTGCACACGCATCAACAAAAGGCAGTTGCTGCTTTTTACCGGGGCGACAAAAAAGCATTGAAAGCCGAGTGCACAGAATTTCTCGCTCTGCGCCCAGACTCTGCCGGGGCATACTTTGGCAGAGGCTACGCTTTCTTGTGGGGAAAAAATGGAATATCAGATTCGATTTCCTCCGCTGCCGCAGTTCCTGACTTTACCCAGGCCTGCCGATTCGCCCCAGACGATTACCTCTTTAATGTATTTCTCGGTCTGGCTCTGGTGCAGAGCCGTAATTACAGCGAGGCTATTACAGTATTGGAACGAGCTCTGCCTTTGAGCCAAAGCCAGTTTTTACCCATGCCATTTGACTCAATCGCAAAAAAGTCAGCTGACATTACAACGCACCGATTATTGGCAAAAAGCAAGCTCTACGAGGGCCGTCATCAAGAAGCTTTGAAAGACTATCTGACCTATCTGGATCTAAGCGTTTCTTCCCTTTCTGATTATGCAGACAAAATGGTGGCTTACGAATTTGCTCACAACGCGAGCGCGGCTCTGAAGAGCGGCGATAGGTGGATGCGCTATCTGGGAGCTGACGGAGCCCTCTACTCTCCACTGGCATTGCACGACGGGGCATTAAAAAGGTCTATTGACATTATCAACAAAGATAAAAGCATGACTGCGGCGATAAACCTGCTTTACGACGGCATGGGCTACCATGGCTTGCAACAATACGAGAAAGCAATTCCTTATCTCAACCAGGCAATTGCACTGGCGCCCAATTATGTAGACTGCTATCTATTCAGAGCTGCCTGTTATCAACATAGAAATCAAAATGCCTTAGCCATGGCTGACCTGAGCAAAGCTTTGCAGATAGATCCAAACAATGCGTATGCAAAATATATGAGCCGCCACTGGCAAGCAAATGTCAAAGATGTGACCCTGGAAGGGGAGCCGCGCTGGACACTGCCAAATTAGCGCATCAACCGTTAACGGTTGAAGGTTATCGCCGGAAAGCTAGTGAATATCTACGCCAGGTAGCTCAAGCTTAGGGCCCTTGCTTAATTCAGGCAATTCAGTCAGTCCAAGCGAGACCGATTTCAGCGATTTAAAATCACGCAGGGCAAAAATAGCGTGCTGTGAGAAAGGACAACCTTCTAAATTGATGGATTGCAAGGACTTCAGGCGCGACAAGACTTTCAAATGCGCCGGGGTTGTTTGCGTAAACGATAAATTAAGATCGACCAGCCCAGACATTTCAGACAGTAATCGATAATCGTTATCACTGAGCTTGGCATGATTAAGATCCAGATTGACGAATTGATGAGATTTGCCTAGCACCGCCAGCATGGGTCCGACTTTATTGCCGGAGCCATAGACAAGGCTTTGTAAACTGCTCCAATTGCGAGCTGAGGCCAGAGCAGCTCCCTCAATCTGTGTGTCGCTTACATCTAGCCTTTGCAATTGAGGCATCAGCGCGAGAGCGCGTAGGCCGCGAGCGTCGATATTTTTGCAGGATGCCAGTCGCACAACTTGTACTCCCGGAACCACTGTAATCGCCGTCAACATATCGTTGTCGTTGGCAAAACTGAGCAGTTTTATTGCTCGGATGTCGCCGGATCTGAATCGTTGTAAATATTGAGGAAAATGTGTAGCCGTGCGCGAAGGGCAGTAGGTCAATTGGTCTGAATCACTGAGCTTAACAGGGCCTTGCGCTCTGGCGCTGTCGCCTACGTCGTCACCATAAAGGCAACCTAAAAATACGTCGGATGGGAAATCAAAAACGCGAAAGCGTTCGCCCTTTTCTGTCTGAAAAGATGAATATGGAGTCGTGATTTTAATGGAAGGCGGAGCTTTCTTTGGTAATTGATTAAAGCTGATCATTATGTCACTGCTGTTATTGAGCATGCCCTCGAGCCGCCCTAAGCCCATTTCTTTCATATCCGCGCCGCTTTTAAATCTTGGCATTTGTCGACCGACTTCAGCGTTTTCCGGCTCCGGAAAAGATGGCAATCGATTTAAATCGTTGCCGGCTGCCTTCGATAATTTTGAATCCTTGATCGAACGCATTTCATGCACTACGTTGAGCCATAAGAAACAGGTAAGGCCGCCCACGGCCATGGCCAAAACACTCATGATCATAAGCGCATTAGTGCCTTTACTGGCTTTGGCAGGCTGCCGCTTGCCACTGCGACCGCCTGTTCGCTTGCCACTTTTCGTAGCCGCGTAATCACTGGAGTAAGCGAGAACGTCTTTTCCTTCCTTGATGCGACTAAGATCGAGCGCCAGTTCTTTGGCCGATTTATAACGATCGTGCGGAGCCTTGGCCATGCACTTGCCGATAACAAAATCTAAAGATTGCGGGAATTGCTTTTCGTCACAGACTTCCGCCAGCAAAGGTACATCGTCTTCCTGATGCATCAAGGCTGTGTCGAGCGGAGTCTCACCATCGAACGGTACATAACCGGTGAGGGTTTCAAACATGGCACAGCCAACTGAATAAATGTCTGCTTTAGAATCCACCACAGCTCCTGCACACTGCTCTGGGCTCATGTAATACGGACTGCCGAAAATTTCACCGATATTCGTCAGGTATTGCTCACTTTGGTTTGAATCAAGCAGTTTGGAAATGCCGAAGTCAAGAATTTTAACTGGCCCGACACCCTGGGCGGTGTTTTGCAGCAATATATTGCCCGGCTTGATATCACGGTGAATGACGCCATTACGGTGTGCATAGGCCAGGCCGTCAAGAACTACGAGGAATATGTCGAGTGTTTGCTCAACCGTTAACGGTTGAGCATCGCAGAGTAAATCTTCAATGGTGAATCCTTCTAAATAATCCATGGCATAAAAAGGCACCGAATCTCTATGAATGCCAAGGTCATAGACATTCACAAGGGTTGGATGATTTAAGCTTGCCAAAATCTTTGCTTCAGATTTAAATCGCAACCAATTTTGTTCGTTGACGAGATCGGGGGCCAAAATCTTCAAGGCATAGCGCCTCTTCAATGCAATATGCTCGGCCAAATAAACGATGCCCATGCCGCCCATGCCGATTAAAGAGATGATGCGAAACTTTCCGCCAATCACAGTACCTTGACTCAGTACCTCCACTTGCTCGGCAGAAGGTCCGCCTGATTGTTGGTTGAAGCGATTATTTGTAGTTTGCCGTCGAAGAGCAAGTCTTTCTACAGTGCGACGATGCTTATTGATGCGTGTTTTTGAATTTAATGGATGCGATTGCATAAAATACTTTCATTCAATTTCGTCAGTGAATCGCCACGTTCGGAGGTAAGCCTTTAAACAATGCTTCACTCATTCGGGTAGAAGTCCCTTGAGAGAATATCTTCAAATCACGAAGCGAGCGAAAACTCTTTAACACGGGAACAGCCTCTGGCTTGAGGCCGCAATCTTGAACGTTTAATTCGGTAAGCAGAGATAAATGGCTCAGTAATCTGAGATCGTCAGTGGAAAGCTTATTCTCGGGGACTACAAGGCTCCTTAAATTCGGTATACGCGCAATGGCTTGAAAATCTTCATGAGTGAGATGCGAATTTGTTAAATCGAGTGCAACAAGAGTAGGCGCGCCAGCCATCTGCCTCAGCAGCGGACCTGGCCTGACGGCTTTTTGCCAGAGGAGTTTATCTAAAGTGCCAACAAAATTTGCTTTCGCGACAGTGGCACCGTCTAAATTGCTTTGCGAAAGTTCCGCCACGTTGAGATGCTTGAACTTTGCCAGGGCCGAATAACACGCTGGAGTATATTTCTTATTTTGCTTGAGAGAGAGTTCATGCACGGCTGGAATGTTAGACAAATTGTGCAGCAATTGATCGCTACAACTCATGGGAAGGATCGACAGCGAATAAATGTCTCCAGGTTGAAAACGCTTCAAGAATTGAGGATATTTGGCGACGATAGGCGACGGACGATAACATAATCGTGCCGTCTCCGGCACTTTCCACGTATCTTGAGCATTCTTTTCCATATTCAATTGAGAGCTGTAAATGGAGCCAAGAAACACGTCGTGTGGAAACTTGAAGCTTCGATAGCGCACTCCATCGATTGTTTCAATTGACGAATATTTGGATGGGTCGTTCTGTGCACGAGTGGAAACTTCTTGCTGCCCGGCATATCCTTTTGCAGTATTCTCATGTCGAGTTTCAACCTCGCGAAGCTCGCCGCTACCAGATTCTATTAGTTCTGAATTCTCTATAAAGGAGTGGTGCCGCTGTTCATCTGCACCCGTGGGCCAATTACCCGTAGATTCAGGATCTGATTGCTTTTCGTCTCTTGATCCGTTAACGGTTGACGACAAAACAGAAGCATTTGTCGTAACCGAATCGGTGCCAGAGGAAATCGTATTTTTAGAATCTTTAGCAGCCTCGTTTGCTGTGTCATTAGTGCGTATAAAGTAAAAAATTGCCGAGAAAAAGACAATCGCTCCTGCCAGAGAAAGAAAAATAATTTTGGGTAAATTGGTGGAATTTTTCTTTACAGCTTCGTCCAATTCGTCTGGCAAATCAGATTTGCTGGCATAGCCACCAGAGGGCGGGGCAGACAAGGAAACTTCTGACAGAGCCTGGCGGAGGCCAAAATCATCGACCGAATAATCCAAGTTACCCGTGACAAAGGCAGGACTTGCTCCCCGTTCAAGTGCCGACAAATCAGCAATTACTTGCTGCATTGACTGGTAACGGTCTTCTGGCGCCTTTGCCATCATTATTTCTAAAACTGTCTGTAAATCGGGCGGAAAATCACGGCCGGCAACAGTGCTGATATCGGGCAGTGGCGCACTCTGGTGATTAATCATCGTCTCCACGGCTGATTTTCCACCGAAGGGGGTGACACCGGAGAGTGCTTCGAACAAAGAAACTCCAAGCGAATAAATGTCTGTCCGAGCGTCCAGCTTGACCGCCATACTTTGCTCAGGGCTCATGTAATAGGGACTGCCGAAAACTTCACCAGCATTTGTCAGTTTCTGACTATAGAGCTCATTATCAGTAAGCTTGGCGATTCCAAAATCTACAATCTTGAGAATAGCGCCGCTGCTGTCAGGCGTATACAGCAAAACGATGTTGCCTGGTTTGACGTCCCTGTGAATAATTCCTTTACCGTGAGCATATCCCAAGCCAGCTGCGGCTTGCTGGAAGATGCGTAGTGCAACCGTTAACGGTAGAGCACCGTTGTCGCGCAAACTCTCCATGAGATTGCCACCTTCGAGCAAATCCATAACGTAGAACGGAATATCGAAACCATCGGCAGTGCGGTGTAAACCGAAATTATGAATTCCCACTACGTTGGGATGATTCATCTTGGCAATGGCTTGAGCTTCGTTCTGAAATCTCCGCCAGGCAGTCTCGCTGACGTGGTTTGAACCCAATGTCTTAAGAGCGTATTCTTTCGACAAAATTAAGTGCCTGGCGCGATACACAAAACCCATAGCGCCACGGCCCAAGTAATCGACTATCTCATATGTGTTGCTAACAATGGCCCCGGCCTGGAACTCAGCGCCGGCTGGTATTGGTCTCGATGATTGCCGAGACGAGTCAGAATTCCCAGCGGTATTTGGAGGCTTATTCACTGTTGCAAAGGTTTAGCAAAGGCGTCAATCATAACGACGGTGGCCGATTTTTCAATGTCGGCTACAATTAGCGAACTTCTAATCGGGTTCAATTTCACCATGAATGCAAAAACATTTCTCGCACTGAGTGTCGGTATCTCCAGCATTATATGCCCGCTCAGCGCATTTTCTGCCACCGGGGAGCAAACCACCGTCTCTGCTAAAGCTGATGTGAGTACAGCATCAATCGATGCCAAAGCAGAACAGATATTGAAAAAAATGTCTGATTTTTATGGCGGCATGAAAACTTTTAAAACAGTCATGGTCTATACCATCAGCGTGCAAAAAGAGAAGAAAGAAAGCCGCACAACCAACTTTAAAATACTGGCTGAAAAGCCGAATAAACTTGCCATTGCCATCAACGGAGACGATAAAAGCAACGGTGGTGTGGTTGCTATGGATGGCAAAAATCGATATTTGTACACTCCAAGAGCAGGCTATATAAAAGGTGATGCCACCAGCAATTTTACCGGCAGCTTTAAAGACCGTGAATTCGCCTTTACCACCGGCTTTAACTTTGGCGGTCAGAGCTTGCTGGAAGCGCTGTTGGCGGATGCTCCCTATCAATTCATTCAACGCACATTTAACATTACCAGCGCAAAATATGTAGGGGCTGAGAAAATAGACGGCTTCGATGTCGATCACATTCAGGTCGGTTCAAAATTGGACTGGGACATCTGGATCGATCGCGGCAGCAAACCCTGGGTGCGACGGGTATCGCCGTCACTGGGAAAAATGGTTGACGATTCTAGCCTGACACTGGTCTTCAATTACACAGACCTTTCAGACGGAAAGCTCTCTTCTGATGATTTTAAGTTTACAGCGCCCAAAGATGCAAAACTGCTCACCACCTTTTTCTCGGCTCCCAACCCTACTGTGCGAAGCCATGATCAACCGCATGCTCTGCTCAATCAGCCCGCTCCGCCGATTACATTAGACACTATAGGCGGTGGCAAGCTTGATCTTGCCTCTTACAAGTCCAAGAATGTTGTTGTACTAGATTTTTGGGCGACCTGGTGTCCACCTTGCCGCCAGGCTCTGCCGATTTTGGCGGAAGTAACCAAAAACTATGAAAGCAAAGGCGTCAAATTTTTCGCAGTCGATTTGAGAGAAGAGCCAGGCAAAATCGAGGCATTTCTCAAATCAGAGGGTCTCTTAATCAACGTTGCGCTCGACAAAGATGGGGCCGTGGCGAAATCGTATCAAGTCGAGGGAATACCTCAATCTGTAATCATCGGTACCGATGGTGTAGTGAAAGTCGTCCACGTAGGCTTTGGCACAGATTTAAAAACACGCCTGGCCAGCGAGCTTGACGCAATTTTAAGTGACAAGCCAGTTCCTTAAATTATCGAATAACCTCAAATGCTTGATGCTTGAATCGGCAATCTAACAAAACGGGGCGATACATAATTGAGCAGCCGGCGACCGCCGATATAACCCGCCTCAAAGCAGGCGGTGGATATGGCAGCGTAATCCCATTTGTGCTCGTCAAGGTAACAGGAAAACATAGCGAGATAATAGTGTAGCCATTTGCGACTGAGGCCTGAAAATATTCGTCGGCAGAAGGCCAAAAACAAAGGCAAAACCTCAGCTTGAGACTGACTTAATTCTGAGTTCATATTGGCGTCAGCGGCACCATTTCGCAGTTTTGCGTTCTTTTCCACAGTCGTTTCAGCAAGAACATAGCGGTCACCGGCAAGCCGGGCAGCCACTCCCGCCAACTCCAAAAAAGTCAGAGACGAAGCTGTCAGTGGTACGGAAAGGCCACTATCTCGAGTGAGGATATCTGCATGAACAGGGGTCGAAGACAACAATCGGGCGATCTTTTGTTCACTTTCGCTCAATGTGGCAAATAACGATTTCAATGCCTCTACTTCATCTTGGGCCGCACCCTCACTCGGTAACGAAACATTGGCATCAGCTTGGCTCTCGTTTTCGCTACGCTCAAAATATTTTTCTTCTTCGGCCGGATGTTTATCCTTCGGCGTTTCACGACTTCGATGACAGAACACTTCTTTAAATACTGACGATTGCACTTGTTCAGTATCTTCGTCTAATTTTGTACCAACTGCAAAACCGACAGTCTTAAAAATATGTGCCGCAGAAGACTGCGATACACCAACGACTTCATGAACGAGCTCGGTACTGAAAAACTGTTTTTCAGCTACCAAATTAAGTGAGAAGAGCCATGCTCGCGGCCTTCTAGTATTACTCAGGTAGCCACCCGCTGTTAGGGATTGCCACAACCCGCACCGCTGGCATTTGCCTTTTCTAGTGCCGACTTTTCGGATAAAATTGGTTGACTGACATTCTCTACAAAATATCAGCATTGCCACCAAAGCTGGCTGCAGCAATGCACACCAGACATTCTCAATGGTGGGAAAGCGCCCGTTAAACTGTCTGTACAATTCTATTAGCTTGATTTTTTCTTGTGCACGCTGTTTATTCTGTTTGTTTTCTTCAGTCATAATCAAATCCTCCGCATATACGTTACAAACGTAAAAACGGATGGAAAAGTTCAAACGATTTGATAAAAAGGTGTTGGAAAATTTTGCAGTCGCATCTACAAATGGAGTTCTGTAATTTGGTTCGTCAACCGTTAACGGTTGACGAACCAAATTACACCAGACAATAAAACGGCCCGTCCAGCCCTGCGAGCCGTATATACTGAAAGTCTATCGAGGAGTTCAATCGGAACGTGTCTGCCATTTATAAATGCATTGCATCGCAGCGCAACAAAGAGCTTGTTCTTTGCTTGAACTTTTTCACCATTTTTACTCTTTCCGCGTGCGCATCGAGTGATGACCAACCGGGTACAAGTTCACGAACTAAAACTTTCAACGCTGAAAAGCTGGGCGACGACTGTGCGGCGGTCTCAGAAAATTCAACTAAGCCTGCAACTATCGATGATGCTTATCAGCGGGATGTGGAAGGCGATTTTGAAGGTGCACTGGAAGCCATAAAACCCATACTACTTAAAAACCCACATGATCGAGCTGCTCTCAAAATTCGCGCTGAATGCAACTATGCGAAAAAACAATACGCCAGTGCCATTGCTGATTTAAGCGAGGTGATTAAGGCTGACCCTGAGCGGGGATCCTATTTCCTCAGGGCGCAGGTTTACCAAAGCGACAATCAGCACTTGTTGGCAGAAAAAGATTTTGCAAAAGTAGTGGCGCTTGACTTGCGCAAAGTAGTGAATAAGTCTGACCAAGCGCCGCCTCTCAAAACAAGAATTATACATATGATCTTCTTAGGCAGCAGCATGGAGAAGCAAGGCAAAGACAAACAAGCTATTGAACTATACACACATATACTTTCGCTGGATAAAGATGAACAAAGCACCCTCCGGGGGCGGGTCCGCGCCTTACTCAAGCTCGGCAAAACTCAAGATGCACTGCTCGATTTAGACCACGCAATCAACTTGAACAGTAGTGACGCGACACTTAAATTAGAGCGAGCGGAATGTCTATTGTTGCTTGGCAAGAACACCGCTGCCAGTTCTGACTTTAAGCAAGTCCAGGCTTTCAAACCTGAACTGAAGGAATGGATTCATCAAATCCGGACCAAATACAGACTGCTTTAGGATCAGCTTTCTATCTCGCTTTCGAGCAACTCGAAAAGTACCAGGCTACGTGATTTCAGAGAAAATTTCGAGCCGAAATCGAAGCGCATAAGATCGCGTGATTCGTCGAATGTATCGATTAGCAAGCTCCATCGACCTTCTTTACACTCTTTCGATTGGGCCGTTTTTGCTGGAGTACAAAAAGAGTCATAGTGCGCAGGCATGACGTAATTGATATCATCGGCAGAAGCGTTAAGTAGCATAAAAAGTGTGTTACCGACAATAGGTTCACCCATCTCATCAATTTCGGTAATGCCATAGCCATCTATGACCATGCCGAAACTTTGCAGATTCGAGTTCATCCATTCTTTAGCCGTTAACTCGTGAGCTTTGGGGTTAAACCAGGCAACATCTCGGTTTCCTTCCAGACTTTCCAATCGTCCGCTTAAGAATTTACGGCGCAATAAGACCGGTTGAGTCTTGCGGATGTGAGTTACCTTACGCACAAAACTACAGAATTCTTTTTCTTCCTCAGTCAAATTCCAGCCATACCAACTGATGTCACTGTCCTGACAATAAGCGTTGTTATTGCCCTTTTGAGTCCGGCTCAGTTCATCTCCACCGCTGATCATAGGAACGCCTAGCGACAACAAAAGTGTGGCCATCAAATTTCGTTTTTGACGCGCACGCAACTCTTTGATTATCGCATCAGTGGAATAACCTTCCACTCCGCAATTCCAGCTGCTATTGTGATTTTCGCCATCATTATTGCTTTCGAGATTGTCTTTATTATGCTTCTCGTTGTAGGTGACGAGGTCATTGAGGGGGAAGCCGTCGTGGCAAGTGACAAAGTTGATACTGGCATGGGGAGCGCGTCCGCTGTGTTCATACAAATCGCTGCTGCCAGAGAGGCGCGTTGCCATTTCTCCGGCCACGCCCAAATCGCCTTTCCAGAAGCGCCTGACCGTATCTCTAAATTTTCCATTCCATTCTGTCCACAAAACTGGGAAATTGCCTACCTGATAGCCGCCTTCACCCAGGTCCCATGGCTCTGCTATCAACTTAACCTGTGAAATTTTTGGATCTTGAGCAATGACATCAAAGAACGATGACAGCTTGTCGACGGCATAAAGTTCTCGCGCCAGAGCGCTCGCAAGATCAAAGCGGAAACCATCGACATGCATATCTTCAATCCAATAGCGCAAACTATCCATGATCAGCTGAATCACACGCGGATGCGTCATATTCAAAGTATTGCCGCAGCCCGTGTAATCGACGTAAAAACGTTGGTCCTCGACATTAGTGCGGTAGTAAGCACTGTTATCGATACCACGAAAACAGAGGGTTGGCCCCATGTGACTGCCTTCACCGGTATGGTTATAGACGACATCAAGAATGACTTCCAGACCGGCTGCGTGCAGAGCACGAACCATCATCTTGAATTCACGCACATGGTCTGTGACGCCTTGCTGATTAGCAAGTCGCCACTCGGGAGCGAAATATCCAAGCGTGTTGTAACCCCAATAATTAGTCAGGCCTTTATCCACAAGAAAACGGTCATTGATTTTTACATGCACCGGCATGAGTTCAATAGCCGTCACTCCAAGGCTTTTGAGATGCTTAATGACAGGCTCTGTAGCCAAGGCAGCATAGGTGCCGCGCAAATGATCGGGAATATCTAAATTTTGAAAAGTAAGGCCTTTGACATGAGCCTCATAAATAATCGTTTTGTGCCATGGGGTCTTCGGAGGACGATCTGAACCCCAGGAAAAAGCAGGATCTACAACAGCGCAAAGCGGGGCGTAGGGAGCCGAATCTCGAGTATCGAAACTCAAGTCTTTGCTCGGATCGCCAGTTTTGTAGCCAAACAAACTGTCGTCCCATTTGACTGAGCGTACAATTGACTTGGCGTAAGGGTCAAGCAGCAACTTGTTAGCATTGAAACGCATCCCTTTTTCCGGATCATAGGGTCCGTGAACACGGTATCCATACAACTGCCCGGGCAAAATAGCAGGCAAGTAAACATGCCAGACATTATTGTTGTACTCCGGCAAAAGTATTCGTTCTGATTCTTTGGTCGATTCAATTGAGTCAAAAAGGCAGAGCTCAACCTTCGTGGCATTTTCTGAGAAAATCGCGAAGTTGACCCCCAGGCCATCCCAGGTGGCCCCCAGGGGATAAGGCTCGCCGGGCATTAAACGCATGATGACTCCTAAAACGGCCGGTATTCACTGGCCATAATCGCGAACACCTAATTCTAGCGCCTTCTACGGATTGTGCAGCGGAGTTTCACCATCAACCGTTAACGGTACGCGAAAAAAAACAGCAGAAAACCATAAAGGAGCGCAGACCAGATTCAACGCAATTCAGCTTTAATAGCCCCAGCGCTCAGCTTGACAATGGCATCGGCAGTAATTAAACGGACCGAGCCGGGAACACCCTTGACATAATAATCAAAAAAGGCGGTAGTCGTGGCTTGAACCCAGCGTACGTGGTCTTCATTAGCTGGCCCAGAACCAAAGAATCTGGTGCCGGTGATACCGCCGAAACCATGATAGCCACGGTCTATGACAAGCAGATATTTGTCGCCGGCGGCGCCTAGCCTGAAAGCCTCGGACCGCCAGCGATAATCTTGACGTCGGCGTCCAGTATCTTCAGTGCCGGTAATAATCATCATTGGTCGCTCGAAATTGTCCCAGGCCGATTGATCAAAATCAGCACTTTCAGTCAGGGCACGGCCGCTGCCTTGCGGAGAAAGCAGCAAGAATGCCTTGGCCCGTGCGTCCATGAAAGGACTGCGCATGGCATCGTTATTGCCACTGCTGCAGTTGGCAAAATTGCCCCTGGCCAGTTGTGCACCACCAATTAACATGGCTGTGTGTGAGCCGAACGAATGACCACCGACGCCGATACGGTTGACGTCCAATGTGCCTCTGAACTGCGTCAAATTACCGGCAATGGCATGAAGTTGGTTGAGGATAAATAAAATGTCTTGCGGACGACTTTCCCAGCCGACAAAAAGCGGGGTTAAGTCGCGTAGCTCAGTCAAAGTTGGCTTGTGATAGGCAGCCGAATCGTAATGCGTCGGCTGAATTACCACGTAACCGTGCCTCGCCCAGTGCTGCGATAACGGCTGGTAGCCGTCCTTACTTCCCAGAAGTCCGTGCGAAAAAACAATTACCGGCACGGAAGTGGCACCGCCCTGGTCTATTGACTGAAGCGGATAAGTTATCTTGATGGCCAGATTCTTTTTCTGAACTTGATCAAATAATTCAATATCGTCAAAGGCTATTTCAAACAAGTCAATGGCTCAAAAAGGAACTGTAAATCAGTCTCGCTAAAGCTTATTGACGCGGCCGATTCGGCGTCAAAAATAGCTTCACAGAGAGCGCGTTTGCGTGTCTGCAATTCAAGCATGCGCTCTTCGATGGTACCGCGGGCGACAAACTTGTAAATGAAGACTTTCTTTGTCTGACCGATACGATGCGCTCTATCGGTTGCCTGATCTTCCACCGCCGGATTCCACCAGGGATCGTAATGAATGACGGTATCTGCGGCAGTGAGGTTAAGCCCGGTGCCACCGGCTTTAAGGCTGATGAGAAAGACGGGAACCGTTCCGTCTTGAAACTGAGCCACAGGAGTGACTCTATCGGTCGTATCGCCACGCAACTGCACAAAATCAATTTCTCTTGTTTTTAATTCCGCTGCGATCAAGTCGAGCATGCTTGTAAATTGCGAGAAAAGCAGAATTTTGCGACCGGTTTCCACCAGTGGCTCAAGCAAATCAATCACCGCTTCCAGCTTGGCAGAATCAGCCATGGTAGCCGGCTGAGGCAGTTCTAGCTTGACCAGACGCGGGTCACAACACACCTGGCGCAGTTTGAGCATGGCGTCGAGAATGACGATCTGCGAACGATTGATGCCTTTTTTGCTAATTTCTTCTTTGACGCGCGCTTCACCGGCGGAACGCACCGTTTCATAGAGATCGCGTTGCACTGAAGTCAGCTCCAGTTCGTGTAACATCAATGTTTTGTCGGGCAAATCCTTGGCCACCTGCTCTTTCAAGCGACGTAAAATAAACGGGCTCAGGCGCCGGGCTAAGAGCTGTCTGACAGCTACGTTTTTCTGCTTTTCAATCGGAGTGCGGAAATGTTTGTTGAACACTTTGACGTCTTCGAGCATACCCGGCATCAAAAATTCAAATAATGACCAGAGTTCGCCTAAATGATTTTCTACAGGCGTACCTGACACACAAAGGCGGTATTGCGATTTCAGTGAGCGTGCCACTTTTGCGCCTTTAGTTCCAGCGTTTTTTATCGCTTGCGCTTCATCGAGAATGACTGCCTGCCATTCAATATCTGCCAATTGTTTGCTGTCGCGAATTAAAATGGCATACGTGGTCAGCACCAGATCGGGCTTGAGCGCAGCGGCTTTAAGCATGTTACTCAGATTAGCACTGGAGCGCTCGGCACCGTGGTAAGCAAAAGCCGTTAGATCTGGTGCGAATCGTTTTGTTTCGGTGATCCAGTTGTTGAGCACGCTGGTGGGGCAGACAATCAGCACTGGCTTAAGCAGCCGCTCTTGCTCTTTCTCCAAATTGAGGTGAGCGAGCACCTGCACCGTTTTACCCAGACCCATATCGTCGGCTAATATGCCTGAAAGCCCGGCTCGCGCCAGGCCCTGTAGCCAGGCCAGACCGTCTAACTGATAAGGTCTCAACTGCGCTTGAAAATTCTTCGCCGCAGCGACTGGCGGCAAATCAGCAAGTTGCATAATCTGGTCTGCTCGGGCAAGAAAATCAGCGGCATCACCAACTTTGAAGTCTTTCAAAGCAGGGTCATGTGCCACCGCATTTAGTTGAGACAAAGAGACTCGCATCTGATCGCGCTCGGGAGCATTATTAACGCACAGCTCAACCAGATTCGCAAGAATGGCTCGTACTCTAGGAAAGGGCAAAATCAAAATTCGCCCGTCCGGCAGGCGGCTATAGAATTTTCCATCGCGTCCGAGTGATTCGATATCACGGGCGGTGAATGATTTTAATTTGCTTAGTGCCCTTTGCAAAACTGGAAAAATAGAAATCGTCTCGCCGTCTACTTCAATACCCAGACTGAGGCCGAACCAGAAGTCTCCGCTCTCATGAATTTCAAATTGCCACTTGGCCTGGCGATCGCTCTCGTTAGATTCATCGCTGACATCAATTACTCCCGGACGAAAGACCGGCGCTAAAGCTTTCGCCGCTTCCTTATCGTCTTTTTGTAGAGAGCTGGCAAAGAGATTAGTGTGACGCTTAAACTGCACCGTGACCGGCATTACGACAGGCTGGGCCTCGGGCTCCGCCTGAGCAGAAAGCGCCGCCGACAAAGACTTGAGCACAGCTGGCTTGGCCGGAATATCGAGGGCCGGCAAGGGAGAATCAATCCGAGCCTGCTTGTCGCGTTTCTGAGCGAGAGAGAAGAAATTGCGATCGTCATCGAAATCAAAAAAAGCATAAACCAGTGCTGCAGCGTGTTTGCACCCTTTACGTTGCTCACATGTGCAAAGGGACCAGTTGACCTCAAAGCCGGGCTGAACGAGAAAAACGCTCACCGCATATGGCTTAGCCTGGCTGCCATGGACTTTCCCGCTCAAAGAATTAGCAACGTCATCAAATGAACAGCTGATCACTCGTCCCTGTGAATGGCGTTCCTGACCCTCTTGCAAGGTCTGGCTATCGAAATATTTGAGGGCGTGATTGATATTCATAGAAGAAAGTTCTTAACAACTATACCTGAGCAAAAATGCTGGCTTAATCATAGAGCCGTTTGGCTGCGATCAACAGCTTTTAATCAATTTGCTAATTAAAGCCGCAACACATGGGTAATAAATAGACATGAATGATTCAATTCGCAATCGCCCTGTAATTGCCCTGCCCGCCACCAGAGCGGGACGCTTGCTTGACCTCGCCACAGTGCTTGCCGGAGGCACCTCAGTGGCGATTCTGGCATCGTCATGGGCGGTGCTGCCTGAGCTGGTGGTTTCGCATTTTGACGCCTCCGGCCAGGTGAACGGAACGTTGCCCCGTTTATTTCTCTGGGCATTGATAGGTTTCAATATATTTATTGTGACAATGCTGTCTGTAGTATCGCGTTTCCAACACTATCTCAATTTTGCAGTTACCATCACAGCGGAAAACGCGGAACGACAGTACAAGCTGATCAACTTATTTATACATTTACTCAGCCTTGAATTGTCGTTGATCTTTCTTTTCATCATCCACACTTGCATCACCGCCACGCTCAATCCTGGTCAAGGTCTTAACAGTCCGATTTTGCTCACTCTTGTTGGTCTGCAAACCGGCACCATAATTTGGTACATGCAGCAATCTTTTAAACTGAAATAGAATTGAAATAAAGTTGAAGTAAAGTTCAAAGAGCTATTCGCAGACAGAGCCTTGATAATAAGTTTTGAAGGCTTTAACTTGAGCGACAGAATGTTCCGGATAGCGTAGCGCCGAGAGCGCGCCGCCATAGGCGCAACCGGTGTCGACATTGTAAATGCGGGCTCCAGAAGTGGAAACGATAGCCTCCACCTCGCTCACCACCGAGTGTCCACGCACAATGGTGGAATATGGGCCGATGTAGGCATGCGCCCACTCTTGCAGCCGAATGGGAAAGCCATCGGCATTGGTGCCCGCCACCTGACCGTACAGCGCCCACGCTTTTTCACTCTGCACCTGCCTTTCGCTAAGAAAATCAGAATCCTGGAGCGAAAGTACGGCTCCATGCACCACCAGTAACTGGTCGTCGGCAAAGCGGTAAGGCAGCTCGTCGAGAAAGCCTTTGACGCGGGCAAGAAAGTCTTCGCCTCTAGGTTCCAGCTGTGCCAATGTAGCAGCGAGCATTTGTCCCACGTGCATTTCTTTAACGCCGCGGTGCAAATATTTTCTCAATTTCTCATCGTGATTGCCTAGCAATACAGTCACTTTGCGCTGTTCGTGGAGTTTCATCAGCAGCTCAAGCACGCCATCGCTGGAAGGCCCTCGATCAACAAGGTCGCCGACGAAAACCAGTTGCCGATAGCTATCGCGCTTTTGATATACGCCACTTTGGTCATAACCGAGCAGCGCCATCAGCTCCAGGAGCTCGCCCAGGCAGCCATGAACATCTCCAATGATGTCGTAGTTGATCAAACTGAATGCCACCACTTTTATATCGTCGCACGAATTTGCGCTTACGAATTCTCACCAAAAGTCATCACTGCCTTGTCATTCAATCTGGCAAAATCGGCTGCTTCAAGAGCTGCCGAGACCAGCACTCCTGGATGCTCGCAAGTGTCAGGGACATTAGCCAGCCCGATGCTAAAACGGCCGGTGCCCAGTAATTCATCCATCACTTTTGCCAGCCTCAAAGCGCAAAGCCTGGACTCGGCCATTTCCGACTGCGGCAAAATCAATGCCAGCGAATTTTGAAAGAGACAGGGAAGATCGACACTACGAATGGAAGCTTTGAGCTTTTGTCCGAATTCCGGCAACGGACCACGAACATCGCTCTTATTCAACGAAATGATCAACAGTGAAAAAGGCGTTTTAAATCTTTGGAAGCGATCGAATTCCAGACTGAGAAACCAGAAGAAACATCCCTCGTTGAACAAACCAATTTCTTGATTGGTTACACCCATTAAGCATTGACCGTAGGCAACCGTGTTAAAGGCGGTTGGAGCCGGCAATTCAAGCGGCTTGGCCGGCATTCCAGGAATTCTGGCAACAGTTTTGCTATTACTCATAGCCGTTCTGGTCAAGTCTTGAACTTTCGCCCGCACCAGATCTAAATGTTGGGTACTGGTTGTCCACAACAAGGTCGAGCCATTTTTCTCGCTGTCAAACAAATACCATTTGGGAGTGCTTTCTGAGGCGAAAGCAAAACTGGCACTGAGAGTAAATTCTTGATCCTTCTCAGGATGGAAAGGCAAGCCAATAGTCGACGACGGGCTTTCTTTAGCTGATTGCAGCAACAACTCCAGATCTTGCAAGGAGGGTGCTCGATCAATGGACGCTAAAATGATTTTTTTATGCATACGAAATGAGACCAACCGGCGCCAATATTGTACTACACACGCTTTCAATTTTACTATAAGTTATAATATGAAAATGGAAAATTTTACATGGATACTGACTTATATTCCTGATGATGGCGCAGCAGCACCACCATCAAGAATAGACAGTCAACCAGTTAATGCTTTTTACCTGGCACTTGGAAGTGTGTGAAAATAGCTATTTTGCGTGCTTTTGTGGCTGGCGGGCATGTGGGATTGTTTTGGCACGTGACTTCGATTTGGCTTTTTGCACGATAAGCGGTCCACGTGCAGCATTTTTAGTTTGAAAATAATTGAAAATTCCAGTAGCAATCGACTCCGCTACGCGCTCCTGATATGACCAGTTACTGAGCAACAAATTTGTGCGAGTGTTACTCAGATATCCAATTTCAACCAGTGTGCTCGGCACGTTGTTATGGTGCAATACAAACAAACCTTCTTGCTTAACCCAGTTGGCATGCTCATTTAAGCCGTGAGCAATTGATTTAAGCAAGGTGACGGCCAATTTTGACGATCGGCGATCGTAATAGTACGTTTCAATGCCATCGATTGACGTGTGCCGATTAGCGTTTGCGTGAACACTGACAAAAATGTCAGGACGCAATTTCAGACTTCGATCGACGCGAGCCTGCAGGCTGAGAGTGCTATCGCTTATGCGGGTCATGTGCACAATGGCTCCCATAAGTTCTAGCCTGGCCTTAAGTTTGAAGGTAACAGCCAAATTGACGTTCTTCTCGGCCACACTGTCGTAAAGAGCACCGTCTTGGCTACCACCGTGACCGGCGTCGAGCAAAATAACCAGACCTTTAAGGCCTCGTGGATGCAAGTTGGCAAATGAAGCGGCAATCGAATCTGAATTGACTATTGTCAAGTGTCGACGTTGATCTAAAGTGTCGGTAGGCTGGCAGCCGTGGCCTTTGATACATGTACCGTTAACGGTTGAATCAACAACAACTGCCTCGAGCGCCGAAGAGTCTCCAACCCCGGTACTCTGACAACGAACCACAGCGGAAATGCCCAATAATAAAAAACATGCCAGAAGTAAGCGAGCTCTAGCTCGCAAAAAGGCGCCCTGGCGAGGCGCAAATTGAGGTTTCATACATTTTGAGTTTATAGGTGAATAAATAGTCAGGTCGGTGCCGCTCATGTTTCAGTTCAGAAACCAAGATGAGAGGCATTGACTGCTGAGTATTTCTTTTGAGGTGAAATTAGTCCGCGAAAAATAATTTGAGAATTTAGGCCTTCAACCTATTACTGATCAAGGAGTAGAAGCAAGTTAAACCGTGCCTTGCGGCAGCCAAAATTGGCCGACCGAGAATACCGGCAGTTAAGCCAGTGAAACAACCGAGTTACTTAACATCTGGTTGGCCGCCCGCAGGCCTTGAGCATTACTGAGTTGCGGTGGCTGGTTCTTCGAGTTTGACGTTGCCGATGCAGTCTTTAGTGCCGCGCACTCTTATTTGAGTGACAATCACTGCCGGATCAAGGTCAAAAGTGCGGCTTGTAGCGCGCATTTTGCGGGCAAACATGGTCAGGTGCTCAGGAGTTTGAATGGCGTAGAGATAGTAAGGCGTTTCACCGCTCTTAGGCGCCACTTCGAAGGCCTTGACTGCGGTAATTCCAGAAAAGGAACTCTCGGACAGCCCTGTTTCTTTGGCTACGCGCTCATTGGTGAACTGCACCTCGCGTATTCTATTTCCAGCAGCAAAATCTTTGTTGAAGCGGCTGGAGCTGAAGGCTCCGATTTTGCCGATGTCGTAAGCTTGCACCAAAATTTGTTCGGGGGCTGCTGCCATCTTGGCAGATTCATAGTCTTCAAAGATTCTGATGGACTGATCTGGAGCAATTTTAAGAAAAGCTGGAGCGGCGGCATCAAGCAATTTGGTTTTAACAGGCACAAAAGTCTTATTGTTAAAACGAATAGCAACGTCGCACTTGGGCAAAATTACAACATCATGATCGCTGTCGTACGCTAGACCAGGCTCTGCTTGTGCCGGTAGAGTTGGGTTTAAGTTCAAGAGCGCGGTCACGAAACAGGGTACAAGGAACAAACTGGCCAGGCGCTGCTGGGCATTTTTACAAGACATTGACTTCCCTTTAGTGTTGCTGCGACGTGATGCTACAGTATCCTACTATGAAAGCCAGGTTCACATCGACCAATGCGCTGTAAATCGAGTTTTTCCAACATCAATGAGCCCTCGTGATCACATCTAAACTTAAAAGAAATTGTCTGTTAACCGCCGCCAGCCTGGTCTTTACTAACGGTACAGCCTGGGCCAATGAACTGAGAGCCTTTGATACTGCTTTCAAACCGGCACTGGGAAATTATCAGAGCGAGCAGTACTCTCAGGCCTACGATAATTTTGACGGTATCACCAAGAATCAAGCTCTCACAGCGGCAGAAAAGATATTGGCCGAAACCGGAGCTGGCGCCGCGGCCTATCAAAACAGCCGGTACACCAAAGCCTTGCATCACTACAAAGAGGCCTTCAAACTCTTTGAAAAAACCGGCACAGACAAAAATCTCAAAGCAGAACTGCTTTGTTCACTTGGTGACGTGACTTATGAGTTGGAACGCTATCCGCAAAGCATTGAATATTTTAAGCAGTCGCTAGCGCTCTCTGAAGTAAAAGACGGATCCTACGATATTTTCATGCGCAGCCTGGAAGGCCTGGCAGCCAGCTATTTCAACAGCAAACAGATAGAGTCAGCACTGCCCATTTATGAAGAAATGGCCTGGCGCGATCGCCGTACTTATGGCCAACTGTCTGTTCAATATGGCTGGTCATTGCGAGTGCTGTCTGATGTATACAGCGCGTTGGGTCTCAAAGAAAAAGCTAAAATATGTTTCGATCGTTCCGTATGGAATTTTCGATCGACTGACCGCGACCGGCTTTTGAAAGAATTGTCGGGCAAATCAAAATACGATGACGCAACACTAGCTATCAAATTGACAGAACGCACCACTGGTACACGCAGGAAAATGCCAGAGCCTGACGATTTGCAACCGCAGTCCGCTCACAAGAAAGAACAGTTAAGTGCTCGCAACCCGGAAGACGCTGCAAAACCTGAACTGCCATGGCAGAGACAACGCACTGTGATGCAAGAACCGGCCGGCATGCAGTGGATTAATCCAGACGTTGAGACACGCGGCATAATTGTCTGCATTCCAGGATTTGGCTTGCACCGCACCTCTTTCGCCGCGCTCGGCCAAAAACTAGCACAGGAAGGCTATAGCGTATACGCTTATGACGTGCGCGGTTTCGGCTCCAATACCACGCTCAAAGCCCGCGATCGCATTGATTTAGAAAAGACCATGGACGATCTCGAGGCGTCGATTGGCGCCCTTCGTCAAGACAATCCAAATTTGCCGATTTACGTTCTTGGTGAGTCTATGGGCGGTTCCGTCGCACTGCAATTCACTGCCGCACATCCAGAATTAGTAGACGGTCTGATTGCCGCGGTGCCCTCGTCAAGACGCTATCGGCAGTTCAAACTGGTCTCCGAAGTGGGCATACACAAGCTTTTCGGCAACAAGGATACAATCGACGCAGCCCCCACCGTCCTCAACCGTGCCACCACAGACGAAGCCCTAAAGCAAGAATTGATGGAAGATCCTGAAAGTCGCATGTCCGCTACTCCCGCAGAATTTATTGCCGTGAGCAAATTTCTCGCTCACAACCGCGAAAGCGCCGGCAAGATTACTCAGACTCCGGTGATGATGTACCAGGGTGTCCACGATTTGTTGATCAAACCGGAGGGCACAATTGATCTTTTCCGACGCATCGGCACCCTCGACAAAGACCTCACATTGATAGGACGCTCTCAGCATCTGCTTTTCGAGCAAGGTCAGTTCAGCAATAATTTACTCAACACACTTTCCGACTGGCTGAAAAATCATTCCGCTGCATATCAAAAAGCCGCCAAGCCAGCAGTGGAAAGCACCGAAAAAGCTCAGGCGAAAAAAGACTGAAATGAGAATTAGGTGCTTGTGAGCATTAACGCTTCTGCAGTAGAAGATCCAGAGCAATAAGCATCGATGGGTATTTTTGCGGCACAGCCTGCATGGCTTTTGCGCTGGATTGCAAAACCCGCTGCGCAAACGCCAATTGCCTGGTCGAGTCATCGCTGGGACGCAATTTAGCCAGCCTGACTATGTTTACAACCGCTGCCGCCGCCCCGGAAGGAACAGTACCGTCGGTGGCACCATCATTAGTACCACTGGCAGTCCCACAAGCAATACCATTAATAGTATTGCTTTTTGCATAGGTGAAAGAATCTCTGGCATTGTCGACATATTCGCGAAACACTGTCTCATTCATTTGCAGAGCCAACTTTAACCACGATTGATCGTGGTCTGCTTCATATAAATCGAGCAGCGCTTTTTCAACAAAGGCATAATCATCGAGAAAAGCGGCATCGTTAGACCCCTCAGCATGAGCCAGTTTTCCTTGCTTGAATAATTTTTGCAATAAGCTGTGGCCGGCCTTTTGCGCCGCCGCCAGATAACGCCTCCCTGCTAGCTTTTGACCAGAATCAACTGCCGCAGCACTGTGCGCGTCAACGAGGGCAGAAATAGCCATACCGTTCCAGGCCGCAATCACCCGCTCGTTTCGCTGCGGCCTCGGTCGCAGCGCACGTAAAACTCGCAGGCGGCTGAGACCCTGGCTAACAATCTCTTTGTCGTTTGCGGCAGTGACACTAGTAAAATATGGCAAATTTCTGCCGCCGCTGCAGTTGCCGCTTTTGCTAAAATTGCTCAATGAAAGAAATTCATCGCCACGTGCGCCGGGCAAAGCCGTACGTGCCTGGTTCCAGCTGTAGGTGTAGTACAGGCCCTCACCCTCTTTATTGTCAGCATCGATGCTGCCGGCGAAGGTTCCATCAGCCCGACCAAATTCTGCCAGCATAAAATCAACGGTCTCAAAGCCAGTCGCCAGCCAGAAAAGATTTTCTGCGCCGCGCCGACCTTTAAATAATTACTGGCCACCAGAGCATTATCGCTGAGCATCTTTTCAAAATGGGGATGTTGCCACTGCACATTGGTGGCGAAGCGAAAGAAACCCCCGCCCACTTGATCGTGAATTTGTCTCAGCGCCATGGCATCAAGAGTCGTGGCGACAAACTTTTTCGTTACCTCGGCATCAAGCGCTTTTTGGTCGGCGCGAAGCCTGAGCAACTCAAGAACTGCAGGAATGGGATATTTTCGTGATTGCTTCAAGCCACCGTACTTGGTATCAACATGCATGATTAGCCTGTTGACAGCAAAATTTAAGCTAGCAGGAGTGAGCGGGTTGCTACTTCTGAGTTGATTTATAGCCAAAGTTGCCTGATTATTGATGGAAGCTCTGGTTGCTCTCCCAAACTGCCGTCGTTCTATCGCCTGCTGCTGCCATATTTTTACAACTTTGGCGAGCACAAATCGAAACGAGCCGGTCAGTTTTTCACCACCAGGCGGGAAATAAGTTCCGGCATAAAAAGCCGAACCATCCGGCCGCAAAAAAACTGTCATGGGCCATCCGACACGCACCGAAAGTGCTTCGAGTTCGCGGCCGTAAATAGCGTCGACGTCGGGTGACTCTTCGCGATCTAGCAAAATATTGACGAAACTCTCATTCATGTATTTTGCAGTCTCAACATCATTGAAAGACTCTGTTTGCATGACGTGGCACCAGTGACAGGCTGAAAATCCAATCGACAGCAGAACCGGCTTATTTTCCTTTTTAGCCAGAGCAAAAGATGCCGGCTGCCAGAGCTGCCAATTAACGAGGTCATTCTCATGCGAGCGCAAATAGAGGCTCGGCGAATCTTTCAACGGAGAAGGAGTTTCGAGGGTCTGATCTCGAGCCACCAATCTACAAGCGACCGGCAGAAGACAAGTGGCGGCAAAACCGACCACGAATGCCAGGAAAAAGAGAAGTTTTTTGGCAAAATCTAACTGGCGCATCTAAAATTTGGCGAATCCGTTCAAGACAGTAATCACTATTCGTTCAACCGTTAACGGTTAACCGTTAACCGTTAACCGTTGAATGAATAGTAGCAAAACTAGAGGTCTGCCAACCTGACTCAACCGCCCATAAATTCGGGGTTTCAACGCTTGAGGTAGTTGAAAATAGCAATCTCTCTTTACGAACTACTTTTATATGTTCACAAGGTGTTAGGATAGTTGGGTGACTACAAATTGTAATCATACAACTACACAAAGTACTCGCGGCACTACAAATGGCTGAAAAAACTACCAATATAAGCCTGCGTATTCCCGAAGAGTACCGTAAACGTCTACAGCTTCAGGCCGAAAATAAGGGCCTGAGTTTTAATGCCCATGTACTCAGAGTGCTGGAAATCCATCTGATGAGTTCCGGTTTTGGCCCCACTGCTCAAACTTCGAGCACCGGTCGCCTGTTTCAGATCAGGTGCGAGCCACATATCGACAACGTCGATGAAACCACCTGGGCATTTTTCATAGACGAACCAAAATTCGAAAAAGAGCGGGCTTACTATTCATTGGGAATAGGCAGAACGATTCTTAGAGATTGGCAGGTCAAGGATAAAGCAACAGTCTCGAAAGAGGTTGGGCTTGCTCTCTTGGGCTTCTATAATCGCAAGGGCATGGAACTGGACCGCCTGGTCTGGAACCAATATCCAGGGCCCGATGACGATGGACGCAGAGTGCTTCAGGTTTCTGAAGTACCGGAAACACTCGAGCAGTTTATGGATCTGCTAATGACTGACCAGTGGGTTGACAAATTCGTTGAGCAGTCAGAGAAGAGTCAGGACATCCGGAGAGGACGGCCTGAATCGGCTTTATACAGGTGATTGAAAAGCTCCTGTTAGGTTGACTAAGAGGCCTGAGGCGCCACCAGGAATAGTGGCACGTAAGGGTCTGCTCAGAGGAAAATATTTTGATCGAATTCATTTTGTTATTTGTTGCTTTCTACATCTGGCATGCCATGGGCATCACCATCGGCTACCATCGCGGCCTTTCCCACCGAGCTTATTCTTGCCCTAAATGGGTTGAATATCTCTGGGTCTTCCCCGGATATATGGCCTTCGAAGGGTCGCCTATCTGGTGGAGCACTATGCACCGCGCTCACCACCACCATGTAGACACCGAGCTTGATCCGCACTCACCGCGTTTCGACGTAGCTTACGCCCACTTGGGTTGGCTGGCAAAAATGGATTACGCTCCACACATCGATCCCAAGCTGCAAGCAAAAGATTTGATAAGCGATCCTATCTACGCTTTCCTCGAGCAGGGCGGCAACTGGCGCCGGGCGCACACACTTTCTTATGTCTTAAATCTGGTCTACCGCGGCGCGATTCTACTTGCTTTTGGTTGGGTGCCAGCGCTTGCCAGTTTACTTGCTGGTCTGGCCGTACAACAAATTCCGCTGATGCTTAATGTCATCTGTCACTTGCCAGAACATGGCTACAAAACCTACGCAGCTGAAGACGACAGCGTCAACGTCTGGTGGGTAGGAATTCTCGCCATGGGCGAAGGCTGGCACAACAACCACCACGCCGCCCCCGGCTCGGCCAAGAGCGGCATGGCCTGGTACGAATTAGATTTGTCCTGGTGGGTAATGCTCGCCATGAGTAAAGTGGGCATGATCACCAGATTGAATGTGGTCTCCCATGAACGCATGATGCAAGCGGCTCGCGAATACACAGCCAGCCTGCCTGCCATTAATCAAATCCACGCACCGGCTCACCTGGTTAGTGCAAAATCAGTATCAGTGGTCGATTCGCTTGAAGAAGTGGGCACCACCGGTGATGCCGCAGCCGTCGTCAAGAAAGGCGATTTACTGCGCGCAAGCTAATAGCCTGCTTTCAAGCAAACGATAGAGACTCGAGCTAACTGCCGAGTCTCTATTTTTTCAGCGTCAGTGCCGTGATAATTTCATGAAAATAGCGACGAACTCGCGAAAGCGGATGATTAGGAAACTGGCTGTCGAAGCTCTCATTATCAGATGAGTAACGCGCTCTGGCAGTACCGTCATCGGCTTGTTGACCTTCGGAAAGTTCTTTAATCGCCGTGCCCGCGGCAATAAAACGGTCCATGATAATGGCCTCGCGAATGCCTGTAATACCGGTCTCCAGGCAGACCAGCTGCAGAGTGTAAAAGCTTTCGCCCATTGGTATCAGCATGCAGCCGGAATAGACGTTGCCGCTACCGGCCTGCTTCTGTTTGAGAATGTACCAGAGACCTGCATGCGTGGCGGCCTGAACCATCTCCAGGCTGACCATGGTCTGCTCTGCCTGTTGAGCAATGGCCACAACCGACTGGCGCACCGCCGCATAATCGCCGAGATCAAGACCTTCTAAAGGCTCGGCCTGGTATGTGAGCATCAAACAGCTGGCGTGCAAATCGCCTTCGGCATCTCGCATCCACTGGCGGCGGTGCTCGTCAGAATGAGTCAGAGTCCAGCCTTCAAGGCTCAACTCAATTGCTTCTAAACCTGTCAGTTCAGCTGTCACTTGATTATCCGCCCGACTAAAGCGTTGCTTATAGTGACTATTGCGGTGATCATATTTTCTTGACCCGACGTTCAACAGAAACAGCACGAGTCAATAACTTAGGCTGTCCCATCTGATCAAAAACTTTTACAGAGCTATCGTTCTTGACCAGGCCATCGCTCACCAGAGTGTATTTCGTCAGCTCTTCGTCTTGATAGGCGGCGATTACCTTCTGACCTTTTTTATCCACCACCCGGTGAGTGGCTTGCACTTTCACCAGCGCAGAATTTTTGCCAAGCATAACGAGATCGTATTTTTTCACCTGGTGATAATCAACGGCGAAACCCCGATCGATTGCCCCTACATTGCCCAGGGGAATAATCATAAAAACATTGCCGCGCCTGTCTTTGAAGAGGCCAAAATTATCGGTGACGATAGCTGTCTGTTTACCCACCGCTTTCAAAGCTTTTCCGCTGGGCAGCTCTTTGCGCGAAGTTTCGGTTGATTCAGTGCGTTGCCACTGACCGGCCAACCAGAGCGGCACTTTGATTTGCACCTTTTGAGTGCGCCGGCCTTGATTGACTGAAGCCTGAGCGTTTTGTTGCGCCAGCTGGCGCAGCCGATTTTTATATTGTCCCTGCCAGGCATCAATATGAGGTTTTGCATAAATCGGATTGAGCTGCGGAATGGTGGCGCTGGTAGTGCTACTAGTGGCACCGGACGTGGTCGGAGCCACTGCGGTGGCAGCCGCATTTAGCGGCGTGCGACTTAATGCCGCCGACTCAGGATAATTGGTCGTCGCACGCTGCTGAGTTCCTCTGGCGTCCCCATGGCCGGGCGCCGCGCTGGCACCGATGCGCTCCTCTTCGGGCATGGGATCCAGCCTATCGCTGTGAGTAATTCCACCGGTCAATTTAAAAGTATCGGCT
Organism: Candidatus Obscuribacter sp.; assembly: GCA_021772135.1. Lineage (GTDB taxonomy): Bacteria > Cyanobacteriota > Vampirovibrionia > Obscuribacterales > Obscuribacteraceae. Next base: position 18,374 of record JADYXQ010000168.1, on the reverse strand, counting down.
GTTTGAGCCAGAGCTGGTACGACAGTTAACGTTACCGCTAACACAAATACTAGTGGCCTTCTAAACAGAAACGCCAGCCTTTGTGCGACCACTATCAGCACGACGTTTTTGCTCGAGCATAACCATTAATACTGAAATGTCGGCAGGGCTGACACCGCCTATGCGGGAGGCTTGGCCTAGCGTGGTGGGGCGGATGCGATTGAGTTTTTCACGCGCCTCTTTAGACAAATGATCGGCGGCCAGATAATTGAAATCAGGCGGGAGCTTAAAGCCATCAAGCTTTTCGGTCTGGGCAATGAGCAGACGCTGACGCTCAATATAGCCTGCATATTTGATATCTGTTTCAACTTCCAGAGCAAATTCGAAAGCTTTACTTTCACTGAGCTGCGGATCTTCTGCTGGAGCCAACTTTTCAATAACGCTGTAAGGAAATTTGGGCCGGCGCAGCAATTCTTCTAGAGTGGCAGACTGCTTCATCGTCTCATTATATGGGGCAAGAGCTGCTTCCCAGTCTGCGTTTGGATGAATGCGCACAGTTTTAAGACGCTTCATTTCACCGGCGATGGCTTCTTGCTTGTATTCAAAGAGCCGCCAGCGGTGGTCATCTACCATACCTATGTCACGACCCAAAGGAGTCAGGCGCATATCGGCATTGTCCTGGCGCAAGAGCAAACGATATTCAGAACGCGAAGTCATCATGCGATAAGGTTCGCCGATTTCTTTAGTGACCAGATCATCAATCAGAGTGCCTGTATAACTCGATGAACGCGGCAATTCGAAGCTGTCTTTACCTTGTGCATAAAGGGCGGCGTTGATACCGGCCATGATGCCTTGCGCAGCAGCTTCTTCATAACCGGAAGTGCCAAGAATCTGGCCAGCGGCGAAAAATCCAGGCAAATCTTTGGCCATTAAAGCGTGATTGAATTGAATGGCGGGAAGATAATCATATTCCACCGCATAAGCGGGGCGCACCATGGCGGCCCTTTCCAGACCGGGCAAAGAATGCACGATATCATGCTGCACAGCCACCGGCAGACTGGTGGAACAACCCTGCAAATAAACTTCGTAAGTTGAGCGGCCTTCTGGTTCGAGAAAAAGCGAGTGACTATCTTTGTCGGCAAAGCGCACCACTTTATCTTCAATCGATGGGCAATAACGAGGCCCCACGCCATGAATCATGCCAGAGTACATGGGCGATTGATGCAAATTAGCGCGAATCAATTCGTGCGTTCTCTCATTTGTGCGAGTCTGGTGGCAGGGAATTTGTGGCAGTACAGGCCGATTATCGAGGAATGAGAAGAACTGCAACTGATCATCGCCTGGTACTACAGGCAGTTGACTGTAGTCAATGGTGCGACCGTCAATGCGAGGCGGTGTACCGGTTTTCAGCCTGGCTGTGGTGAAACCGAGGGCACGTAAAAATGCAGAAAGGCCAACTGCCGGAAATTCACCGGCACGACCGGCCGGCATAGTTTCTTTGCCGATCCAGATTGTCCCTTCTAAAAAAGTGCCGGCGCAAAGCACCGCAGCGCGACAGCTGATGCGATCGCCAAAGGCCAATTCAATACCTGAAACTTTGCCATCGGTCAAAAGCAAATTCTGCACCATACCCTGTCTCAATGTGAGATTGGGCAAAGACTCCATGTATTCTTTCATCCAGGCGGAATATTCGCGCTTGTCTGATTGAGCCCGCAAAGACTGCACGGCCGGGCCTCGGCTGGAGTTGAGCATGCGGATTTGCAAATAAGTTGCGTCAGTTGCCACGCCCATGACGCCACCGAGGGCGTCTACTTCGCGGGCCAGGTGAGTTTTTCCCGGGCCGCCCACTGCCGGATTGCAGGGCATGGCGCCGATAGTGTCAAGGTTTACCGCGAGTAAAAGAGTATTCAGACCCATGCGCGCGCTGGCATTGGCTGCTTCGCAGCCGGCATGACCGCCACCGATTACTACAACGTCATACTGCATGGTCATAAGCTGACACTCTCTTCTGTGTTTTTTGCGTTTATTCTTACACTTGAATAGCTGAGGGCTGATCATAACAAATCCTCTTGAAAAACATGCAAAAGGGCGCTTAATCGAGGGAAGAACGAAACATAGCAGCAATATTTGGCGGCATTATCTATACTTTATTACGAACTGATTAAGTCAGACTGGTTTCTGAGGCCCGCTTAAACAATGTCGGCAGCTCATGGCAAAGAGAGAAAGTGCAGAAAAAATACTGGCGCAGCTATTTTTTCTAGCTGGCGGCTTTACACCATGGCGGCCATAAGTTCGTTGTTGGCAATGGCAACCATGTGCCCAATGCCGACCATGGCAGCAGAAAATCAAGCTAATGCTGTAGCAAAAAACGAATCGGCAACGGGTAAAGCTGGCCTTAAAGCAGTGCTCGACCCCAATAAATATTTTGGTCACGCTAAAAGCGGCTATGCGGCAGCAAAACTTTGCCCCGAAATCTGCGCCAAACTATTTTGTTATTGCGGATGCGATTTAACCGACGAACACGATAGCCTGCTCGATTGCTTCACCACCGATCACGGCGTCGATTGCCACATTTGCCAGGAAGAAGCCCTGATCGCGCTGAAGATGAAACGCGAAGGCAAAAATATTAAGCAAATTCAGCAAGCTATCGATGTTATTTTCGAGAAAGAATATCCCTTTGATGAGCCCAGTGCTACAATCAAAAAATATCGCGCTAATCGGCTCTGGCAGCCGTCAAAAACGGTTGCACCAGTAAAAGTTAAAGCCACCGCATCAGGTATTGTAAAAAAGAAAGCATACAAATCTGCCTGCTGCGGCGGAGCAACAAAAAAACACTAAGACCACTGAGATAAGTCCGTCTAAACCACTTGTCCAAAGTGTCTTGGCTGAGCGACAAAGCGTTGACGCAAATAATTGGCGGCGTCGGCCGGCGCTACTTCGCCGATGACAATGCGCTTGACCATAGCCACGCAAATTTCCACCGCTTCTTGCATGACAAAACCAGCTTCCACCAATACTTCGCCCAGCTTGCGATTCATACTCAAACTAATTTCCAGGGCATCGTACAGTTCAGTTTCGTCGATGAAACCCGCGGTGACCATAAGTTCTCCCATTTTTCGACTAGCACTACTGCTGCAAGGCGTATTTCTGTCGTCCATGTGGGCGCCGCCCTGGTAGAGCCTGCGGCATTCGTCAGCCGCTTTGGCGAACGATAATTGTCCCTGACGATAGCGCACCAGTAGTTCAATGCACTGGCGGTGAAAAGCTGGAGCAATGCGCCTGCGCAATAACAATAATCGACCGCATGTAATATCGGCATCAATGCTTGAGCGCACTACATATGGAATCTCGTTCTTCGTCAATACACCAGCCCTGGCCAACAGTGCAATTAATATGCTGTGTGGTTCTTCAACCTTTTCAGGCTCGCCCACCAGCAGATGCTCCGCACCCCAGGCCAACTCTTGCACTATACGGCGAGCGTCAGCAACACACAGGCCTCCGGCTCGTGCACGTCTTTGTACGGCCACAAATCTGTCCACCTGGACATCTCTTAAGTAACCGGTTGATACCAGCACGCGACCTAGGGGTAACCGGGAGGCGCAGGAAAGGGTGAGAGCTGCATCTACAGCTTCACGGGTCAATATGCCGGCGCCTATTAAAAGTTCTCCTAAGCGCAAGCCATCAGAAATCGGGTTTTGAATCCTTAGCATGGTGAGGTATGCCTCGTGGGTAAAATAATTAGTAAAAGAAAGGCACCAGCTGAAAGGCTGATGGTCAGGAGATTTTCAAGATCTTAGCCCTGACGGCAAGTAAATCTATACCCGAGGTATCCGGCTCTGGGGGGCAAGCCGGCGAGCACTACATGCGATACCAGTGCTTTGTTGCACGGCAGGCGCCGGTGGTGACCGAGATCTATTAAGTTGGGTTAGTAAATAGGATGCCAGAGGCAAACTGCCTCAAAGCAGAATGTAGCAATGAAATGGATGGATGTCAAGCAGATTTTATCTAGTGGTACAATCGTGCACCTGACGGTGCATAAACAAGGACAGTAGGGTTTAGTTGTAGATGGCCAAAATCGCCGACCTGGCCCGCTCGTTAACCAAAATATCTCGCAGCCAGCAAGCGCTCATCGTAGCGGCTCTTTTTTTGCTGGCATTATTTCTCATCTATCAAGATGTAGAGAACCGACCATATAAAATTTATGCCAGTGCCGAGCAAGTACCGGCCACTGCTGTTGCCATCGTATTTGGTGCCGGTATCGGCTCGCGCGAATTTTCCGACCGCATCACAACGGCAGTTGCACTGTACAAACTGGGCAAAGTCAAAAAGATTTTGATGACCGGAGATAATGGCCAGCTCTCGTATAACGAACCGCAAGCGATGAAAAAAGTAGCAATCAAACTGGGAGTACCGGCCGCCGATATCACTTGCGATTATGCCGGATTTCGCACTTACGACAGCCTTTACCGCGCTCGCGATATATTTGAAGTAAAGCAGGCCGTATTGGTCACCCAGCGTTATCACTTGCCCCGGGCCATGTTTCTGGCCGAAAAAATCGGCCTGGAGGTGGTCGGAGTGGACGCTGGAATACAGTCATATGGCGCCATCCAATCATGGTATGACTTGCGCGAAATTGCCGCTGCCGAGGCGGCCTGGTTTGACGTCATGAACGGGCGCAAGCCAAAATATCTCGGTAAAAAAGAGCCGCTCATGCCTTAGCTACTTGACTGCTAAGCTAACTAGCGACTGAATTACTGAGCCAGGAAACGTTTTAAATATGGAGCGGTTCGGCTGCTTTTCGCGGCCGCCACAGCTGAAGGCGTGCCGGCGGCCACCACCTTGCCACCTTGATCACCGGCACCGGGACCGATATCAATCACCCAATCACTTCCTGCCACCACGCGCATTTCATGCTCTACTACAATCACAGTATTGCCTGCGTCCACCAGACCGTCTAACTGACGCAGCAATTTTTCCACATCAGATGGGTGCAAGCCGGTAGTCGGTTCATCCAGAACGTAGAGTGTGTCTCCCTTCTGCATTCTTTGCAATTCTGTGGCCAGCTTAATGCGCTGAGCCTCTCCGCCTGAAAGTTCAGTAGCAGGCTGACCGAGCCGCAAATAGCCGAGGCCGACTTCACGCAAAACATGGAAAGAGCGCTTGATGGTGGGCTCGTCCTGGAAAAATTCCCAGGCGGCGTCTACAGTCATGTTGAGCACATCGGCAATATTTTTGTCGCGATATTTGATGTCTAAAGTTTTGGCATTATATCTGGCCCCATGACAGGTCGGGCATGGTGCGTAAACGCTTGGTAGAAACAATAGTTCAACCATAACGAAACCTTCGCCTTCGCAAGTTTCGCAGCGGCCTTTACTAACGTTGAAAGAGAAGCGTCCGGCATCGTAATGCCTGGCCTTAGCCGCCTTAGTATTGGCAAACAGCTTGCGCACATGATCAAACAAACCTGTGTATGTAGCAAGGTTGGAACGCGGCGTGCGGCCGATCGCTTTCTGGTCAACCACAACCATACGCCTGATACCATCCATAGTGCCTTCAATATTACCGCCGGTGCGCGCTACTTCCGTGCGCTCCAGCACCTCGCCGTCTTCTTCAGTCGGCGCAATCTGGTGCCCCAACTTCTCGGCCACGAGCTCGACCAGGCCTTGACTAACAAGACTTGATTTACCGGAGCCGGAGACACCGGTGACCGTGGTAAAGGCGCTAATGGGAAAAGCAATATCGAGCTTCTCTAAATTATTGCGGGTCACTCCCGCTAACTTGAGCCAGCCGGCTGGTTTACGCGACTCACGCTCCGGCACCCAGGGCTGAGCAAATAAATATTGTCTGGTGCGCGAGTCTTCAATTTCAGCAAGCCCTGCGGCAGGCCCGCTGTAAATAATCTGTCCGCCATGCTCGCCGGCGGCGGGACCAACGTCTACAATCCAGTCGGCATGCCGAATAACGTCAAGGTCGTGCTCGACAACGAAAAGCGAATTACCGGAACTTTTCAAATCTGCCAGAGCGGCAAGCAAAGCTTCGGTGTCGGCAGGATGTAATCCGGCTGAAGGTTCATCTAAAACATAAACCACACCAAATAGATTGGAACGCACTTGTGTAGCCAATCTCAATCGCTGCAATTCACCCGGAGAGAGAGTGGGAGTGCCGCGACTGAGGGCCAAATAACCAAGTCCTAAATTGAGCAAGACCGCTATGCGATCGTTCAGGTCTTGGGCAATACGCTGAGCCACCACAGCTTTTTCCGGATGATCCTTCAGGATTTTAGCCAGAGCTGGTGCCTTTCCTGAAACATAAGGCTCTAGCAAAGTTTGCAATTTGATCATGGGAAGATTGGTAATTTCGGCAATATCCATACCAGCGAAAGTGACTGATAGAGACTCTTTACGCAACCTTTTACCATTGCAGCTGGGACAATCGGCACTGACCATATATCTGGAGACGCGCTTTTTCATCAAAGCACTTTGAGTGTTGGCGAAATTGTAGAGCACATGTCTGCGCGCGCTGGAAAAATTGCCGTGATAGCTAGGAGGTTCTTTGCGCTTCAGAGCCGCTTTCACTTCAGGGGCTTCAAAACCGGCATAAACAGGCACATTGGGCTGCTCGTCAGTAAATAAAATCCAGTCGCGATCTTTCTTCGACATTTTCTTCCATGGTATGTCGATGTCGTATCCGAGAGTAACGAGGATGTCGCGTAAGTTCTGACCATGCCAGGCCGGGGGCCAGGCGGCAATAGCGCGCTGGCGAATAGTGAGCGTGTCGTCAGGTACCATCGATTGTTCAGTCACGGCATAGATGCGGCCCAGGCCGTGGCACTCAGGACAAGCACCTGATGGAGTATTGGTGGAGAAAGCTTCAGCATCAAGATGAGGCTGATTGGCCGGATAAGTGCCGGCTCGTGAATAAAGCATGCGCAGTAAATTAGAAAGTGTAGTGACACTGCCCACCGAAGAGCGTGTTGTCGGTGTGCCGCGCTGTTGCTGCAGCGCCACGGCTGGGGGCAGTCCATCGATTCTGTCGACTTCGGGCACGCTCATTTGATGAAATAGACGCCGGGCATAAGGCGAAACTGATTCTAAATAGCGACGTTGCGCTTCGGCATAAAGTGTGCCGAAAGCCAGTGATGACTTACCAGATCCCGATACGCCGGTAAAGACTACAAGCGCGTCTCGCGGGATATCGACATCGATATTTTTTAGATTATTCTCCCGGGCACCACGCACCAGAACATGGTGACTGGTGTCATTTGTGGCCGCCCGAGGCGAGTTACCTTTAGTTCCTGGTTTCATCTTTGGATCCGCTACCTAATAGAAATAAAGCTCGAAATTTTCAGAGCAATCATCGAGAGGGCTCTAAAACCGCGCCCCGCCCCGACTCCACAGCCCTGAACACTCTGGCTCATGCATGGCATCAAGATTCGCTATTCAAGCCATTCTACATTACTTTAAAAACTATGCCTGCATGGAGAAGCCATTGCCCAGTGGCATTCAAGTCATCGATCCCCCTTGACTTCCTACCCGCCCACGTACTAGAATGGTAAGTAAGCACTCATGTCAATTTGCAGAGAGTGTCTGCAGGTTTAAAAGATGTGATTGCCAGGTGAAAAAATACTATGAAGAATTTGGAGTTTATTTTATTTCTGTTAGTTCTGATCGGTGGCATCAATTTGGGCCTAATCGGCGCTTTTAACTATAATCTAGTCACGACAATGCTCGGTGACGGCACAGCCACACGCGTGGTTTATGGACTTGTAGGATTGGGCGCAGTATACGAAACCTACAAAATGATGAAAAGACGCTCGGCTGCATAACAGATTTTCTCTAGACATTTCAACTTAACGACCGCGTGAAAGGCAACTGTTCTTGCAGGTAAAATTTGCCAGCTCGGCTGCGCAGTTTTTGCCTACTGGTTCTGCGTTCTATCGCACGGAATGTGCAACAGCTTTGTCTCGGCAGTTTTTGCCGACGATAGGGCCGTTATTTTGCGATCGTCAACCGTTAACGGTTGAACGAATTGGCCCAATATGCGGCTGCGAGGCGAGCATGTCAAGCCCGCTTGTGAGAGCGCGTTCTATTTGGCCGCAGCGTGTTGCTTGGCCATTTCAGCGGCGCGTTTTTGCATTTCTTCCGGGCTGACATCTTCGATGTGAGTAGCAAAGTGCCAGACGTGGCCAAATGGATCAACTACGCTGCCGGAGCGATCGCCATAAAATTGGTCTTGAGCAGCTTTCTGCAAAGTAGCGCCATTGTCGATAGCAGTTTTAATAGTGGCGTCCACATCAGGCACGTAAAGCAAAAGGCCAACAGGGATTCCGCCTAGAGTTGCAGGGCTTTTGCCCTCAGGGCACTCGTCAGCTAACATAATGAGCGAATCACCAAGCTGAAGCTCACAGTGGCCAATTTTGCCGTTTGGACCTACCATACGCATGCGCTCGGTGGCGCCTAAAACCTTTTTGTAAAACTCAATTGCCTTGGCTGCGTCGCGCAGGGTCATGTAGGGAGTTAACGAATGGTAGCCTTCAGCCTGGAAATTCATATTAAGTCGTCCTCCGACACGTCCGAAAAGGCGGGCTATGTATATGTGATCCTCAAAAGTGTTGCCTTAAGAGAGAGAAAATATGCCGGCAGTCAAAGTTTTAAACAAACAGTGGATTTATGCCCAGCGCCCAAGCGGTCGCGTGGGCAGCGAACATTATCAACTGCGTGAAGTGGAAGTCGACTCTGAGCTGGCGCACAACGAAGTACTGATTAAAGCCGAATATATCAGCGTCGACCCGTACATGCGCATTCAGCAAGCGGAGCGCAATTCATTTGATGTTCCGCATCCTTTGGGTGCCGTTCAAGGTGCCGGCGCCGTGGCCAGGGTGATCGCTTCGAAAAGCGATCAATTTAAAGAGGGAGACTGGGTCTTAAGTTACAGTGGCTGGCAACTATTTGCTAAATGTCACGCCAATGATTTAAACAAAATCGATGCTGCGGCAGCACCGGTGACAACGGCACTGGGTGTACTGGGCATGCCTGGCCGCACAGCCTGGTTCGGTATTATGGAAGCGGGTCGGCCAAAACCGGGCGAAGTAGTAGTAGTAGTAGTAGTAGTAGTAGTTTCAGGAGCGGCCGGTGCAGTGGGTTCGTTGGTGGTGCAGTTTGCTAAAAAAGCAGGCTGCCGAGTTTATGGTATCGCCGGCGGGGCCAGCAAGTGCGAGTTTCTTACAAGCAAACTTGGTCTGGACGGGGCTATCGATTATCGCAAATTCAATGACGCAGACTCACTATCAGCCGAAATTCAAAAGCTGACTCATGGAGTCGATATCTATTTTGATAACGTCGGCGGGATGATTACCGATGCAATCATCCCGCAACTAAAACTGCGCGGTCGCGTCATTATTTGCGGTCAAATCAGCCAGTACGATGGCGGCATCGACAAACCGAATATGGGCCCGCGTTTTCTTCAACACCTGCTCTTTCAACGCGCTACCATTCAGGGCATACTGGCTCGCGACTACACTCACCGTATGAACGAGATGCTCGAAATCGTTTCACCCTGGGTGCGCAACAAAGAGATTGTCTTCGAAGAAACTATTGTTGAAGGTTTCGATAAACTACCTGGCGCGCTAAACAGCTTGTTTGAAGGTGCGAACGTAGGCAAGCTCCTGGTGAGCGTTTGATACGTCGTGAGCACTGGAATCCAACACTTGTACGCTAGCAATTTCGCGCACAAATGGGCGGGTTTCTACAGCAAGCAAACGGCGTTCTTGATCAAGTCCATTCCAGAAAACAGCCACTGCGTCCAACATTGCTTTGCCGCCTTGCAAAAACGCCTCTTCGTCAAAATCATCTTTGGCGAAGGCGCTTTCTAATTCATCATCGGTGTGGGCAGCGTGCTGATCTTCAATTTGATCGTGGAAAACCCAGAAGGCTAAAGGCAAGTCTGCGATCTGTCCGGCTTTGATGACCTTAAGGCCGGCAATCAGTTCTTTCCAGAAACCTGCGGCGGCCCAGTGTTCAATGGCGTGCGAAGCCCCCGCAGCGGTAGATTCATCGTCTGAGCCGTACCATGTCATCAAAGCGTCGCAAAACGCTAAAGTAGCCTGACTGCCGTGTTTGCGCTTGCCAATTTGGCCGAAGCTGAGCCCCAGACGCGAAGAGAAGTCGGCCAGCCACTCGAAGTGGGCGGCGGTAAAGCGGAAGCGACCGTTGTCGATTGAGCCTTCTTTGGTGAACATCACACCCAGTTCATTCATCAAAATTTCTTTGCCGGCTCTGTAACTTGCCAGGTCAGAGGCATTGATGCATTTGCGCAGTTGAGCTTCTATAAATAGGTGGCTGAAAACGGAAAACTGCACAGTGAATGCGCGCAGTTGATCTCTGGTTGCGCAGCCCTGGCTAAACCAGCTGGTGAAGCCGTTTGACGTCACAATTGGATGGGAGCCAATCAGATCGTCTACTCTATTTTTGAAAGTATTCAGTTTGGCGTTTTGTAGTTCTTGCAGCATGATTTTTATCCTTTTTAAAGCAAAGAAAAAGCCCTCTCGATCGACGAGAAGGCTTTTGTTCATAAGTTCTAGACTTTTATGACAACGCCAGCTAGCCGACCCCGGGGGAGTAGGTATAGTAGTAATAGCTGTAGGCGTTTTTGGCTGTCATAGTTTGCTTACCGTAACAGACAATCCGCCGACGGGCAAATGAAATGTTCAGCCCGACGGTCACAATCGTAACAAAGCCGTGGCAGGCCATCCCATCCTACCTATGTGTAAGAACTTGTTGGTTCGAATTTACTTCAGCGGACCTACGCGGTCTGAACTTGCTTAGTCCGACCAGCGAGAATCTTCAAGAACGACCTGGTCTGAATTTCTTCCAGTGTCAAACCAGTGGCCGCGATTTCATCGAGAGTGATGGCACCGCAGTTGATGGCACGCAAGAAGTAATTAAGCAAGCCCTGACCGGTCGCGGCATCATCAAAGACATCGCCAACCAGAGTAGCCTGGGCAGCCTTTTCCATGAATGATTTAAGGCGAAGGGATGCGGCATCCAGACCTTCAAGGAAGAATGCATAACAGGCGGCATAACGCACAGGCAATTGAGCAGGGTGGAGATCCCAACCCTGGTAATAAGCCTGAACCAATGAGTGGCGATTGTGATCGTAAGCCAATTTCCAGGCGCGGTGCACAACTTCTTGATTCTCTGCTTTTTGCAGGTCTGTCAGTTGACCGCCTTTTTCCGCCCGGTGAGGACCGACCGGCATCACGTTGGTAGCGCCGTCAGAGAGCCAGATACCGGTGCCGGCGAAAGTGACCTTCATCATATGCAGGGCGAAGTCGCAAGACGGATGATCCATGCGCTGTTCGGAAGCAGTGATGTTGCAAGAAGCGGTGTAATCGTAAGTACCGAAGTGGGCGGCCACACAGCGCCCGCCTGCGGCTTCCGCCAGAAGAGGCAGATTGCATGCGCCTTTGCGGTTGAAGAGCGCCTGGGTTTGCTCAATCATAATTTCCATTTTCAAGCTGCCGGGACGCAATGATGTTTTGCCCTCCAACAAAGTAAATAGTTCGACGAGTGCGCTGACTTGCTCAGGAATAGTCACCTTCGGTAATGTCACCACGAAATTATCTGGCAACTGTCCACCGGTTTCTTCTACCAGGGTGGTGATGAAAATATCGAGGGTGCGTGCGCTGCGCATCTTCAGCTCTTCATTAAAAGGCTTGATGCGAATGCCGATGAACGGCGGCAAAAGCTTCTCGCGCATGCCTTTGGCTACTTCGCGGGCGGCAGATTCAGCGTGTCCATCTTCTTCGGCATCAGGTCTATTGCCGTAACCGTCTTCAAAGTCGATGCGAAAATCTTCTACTGCCTCGCGTTGCAATTTTTCTTTGACGCGCTGGTAGACAGTGTAGGCAATGCGGCCGTGCATGTCGTTTTTGCCGGCACCTGCTTTGAGGTTTTCTGCCAGCGACTTAGTCAACTTGGCAATTTCATCAGCACCGAGAGGCAATGAGTCAGCACCCGGCAAATCCAGCGCTCTAGCTAAGACAGTGAAATCAGGCGCGTATTCTTCGAGATTGGCAACGGACATCACGCCAAGCTTCTTTGCCGAATCAGCCTTGAACAATTGCGCGCCACCATAGACGGTGTGCACAGGCTGCCTGGCCGAAGAATCACCGGGATAGAATTTGTTAAAAGCGGCGTTAGCCTGACCCAATTTACTGAAAACGTCACTGGTTGTGGATTGCGGCAAACTAACTTTCATTACTACTCCCTTCTGATACTGGTTTTACTGTCTATTTTGTCTCTACTGATTTTTAACAAATGGATTGATTTGGCTCAGCTGCCCCGATAGGTGGAATAACCGAAGGGGCTGAGCAAGAGCGGCACGTGGTAATGCTCGTGAGCATTGATGATTTCAAAAATAATGGGCACAGTGGGATAAAAATTTTGTCTGTGGGTGGCTTCAAAATATCCACCAGTATTAAAAGTAAGCTGATAAGTACCAGGTTTGAGCTGCCAGGTGTCAGGCACCAGATCGCGACAGCGGCCGTCAGTATCGGTGAGGCCGCGGCCGACTTCGCTCCAGTCGTCGACGCCTTTGTGCTCCAGCACAACGTCAACGCCGGCTGCCGGGCGCCCAATGGATACATCAAGTACGTGAGTAGTAATCTTGCTCATGTGAGTAGTTTTTCCAATCTCAATTTTGTAATCTTGTTTTGTTCTTGCATGGCTTTCTGAATTTCATCGGCCGGGCCGTTCTTAAGCCGCTCCTGAAGGAGCGCTAGCATTTCACCGGCCGATTTGCCGGTAGCGCAGACGATAAAAATGTATCCGAATTTTTTCTCGTAGGCGTCATTGCCTGCGGCAAGATCTTCGATTACTTTGTCGTTAGCCAGGGCCACGCCCCCCTGCTCTCCTGCCGCCCAGTCGCTGGTTGTAGCGAACTTGGCTTTAAGACTGTTTAGATCACCAATTTTGGGATGATGAGTAAAAGCCTCAAGCCAATCTTCTTGATTGAGCCCGCCCCAGCTCTGGTCTGAGGCTTGCATCAAATCATCTAATGAAGCAAAAGGTCGGCGTTCGATCAATTGGTTAACCCAACCTGCGCTGCCGCAGCAGCGATGCAACTCAGGCTTCAATTGATGAGCGTCAATGCTGTTCAGTTCATCCAGATTCATGTTGATTCTTCTGTTCGTGGAACTCGTACTTCTTCTCAAGCTACTAGCGTTTGCAATGCACACGCAGGCGCGCCACTCCTCCATCAGGATAAATATTCAAGCGCACGTGAGTGATTTTGCCGATGTCGATGATTTCTTTTTCAAAGTAATGCTGTTTGTCGGCTTGCAGCTTGAGCTGAGGCAGAAGCTCTTTCCAGGCCGCTTGAGGCCAAGTAAGATTGTCGATGTCGAGATCAGGTGAATAACAACCATCTATAGAACAAGTATCTGGATAATTGCCGATGTGAAAAGCGGTATCGACTTCGAGCTTTTTCACCAGACCGGGCTGCCCCAATTTGACTATAACCCAGTCGTGACCAGGACCACGCTTGCGTCTGGTTTCCCAGGCATCACCCATATTTTTGCCGCGGCCGGGCATGATCAAATTTTCCATGTTGCCGAAGAACATGTCGTTGCATGCCACCACCCGTGCGCCAAATTCTACGGCGGCAAGATCCACCAGAGCGTCTGGCTTCTGCTTGCTCCAGTCAGGCACAACATCACCAAATATTTTTAAGCGAGCCACACCGCCGTCAGGATAAATATTTAGACGTACGTGAGTCCAGGCTTCATTGCTGGAAACTCCGAACAAATTCTGAGAGCCTGCCTTGAGCGATGACCGTGGCACAATTTCCACCCATTTTGCTGACGCCAATTTGTCTGCATTTTCTTCGCCGGGAGCGATGCAGGCTTCAAGCGATGCATAAGGAGGATGATTGCCGAGGAAGTGATTGGTGTCGATGTCGACACCGCGGATGATACCAGGCAAACCTAATTTGACAATGCACCAGTCATAGCCTGGCACACGCTTTCTGCGGCTTTCCCAGCCGTCCATCCATTTGCCGTTTTTAGTATATTTATCCTCGATAAAAATGCCGCGACCAGGCTTGAGTAAATTTTCTTTTTCGGCAAAGAATTCGTCGCTGCAAGATATGGCCTTGCCTCCGAGCTTTTCAGTGGCCAGGTCAATCAATCCTGTAAAAGCAGAAGCTTCAAGAATGGACGTTTGCATCGACATATTCTCCCAATTTTGTGCCCATCAATGCCTTACCGGAAGGCACTTTTGAGAAGTGACCATTATCGTAAACCTTCACACCGCGAACATAAGTCTGTAAAACTTTGCCTTTGAAGACCCTGCCCTCGTGCGGTGTTACCTTATGCTTGTGCTCAATCATGGCACTTTCGATTGTCTGTTCTTGCTCAGGGTCGAAGACAACAATATCGGCGTCGTGACCGGGAGAAAGCGAGCCTTTGCGCTTGTCTAATCCAAGAAAATGCGCCGGGCCCTGCGACATCCATTGTGAAACGCGAGCAAGACTGTGACCGCGTTTGGACGCTTCACTGAAGACTGCCGGTAGTCCGAACTGCAACGAAGAAATGCCACCCCAGGCCTTGTCGAAATTGCCTTCTTTTAATAGCTTAAGTTCAGGTGTACATGGGGAGTGATCGGAGACGACAAAATCAAGAGTGCCGTCTTCTAAGCCGTGCCAGAGCTTTTCACAGTTTTCGCGCTCGCGGATTGGTGGAGTGCATTTGAATCTGGTGTCACCATCTGCGATATCTTCGGCATTAAGCGTCAGGTAGTGTGGGCAGGTCTCAGCAGTAATCTTGAGACCCTCTTTTTTGGCAGCAGCAATAAGAGGCAGAGCGTCTGAGGAAGATAAATGAACGATATGCACGCGACAATCAAACTGGCGGCAGAGGTCGATCATCAGTTTAATTGCTTCGTCTTCCCAGGCTCTAGGCCGGGAGGCGAGAAAGTGCATATATTTTTGCGGTTCGCTTTCAAACAACTTTTGCTGGTCTTTCTCTTCTTGCGTCAGCTCGGAGCCGTGTGAGCAGTCGAGCTCAGCGTGCACCAGCAGCGGCAATCCGCGTCTGGCTAGAATGGGCATGCTCTCTTCGAGATCGGCTCTTTCTACATTAGGAAAATCATCGATGCCGGAGTGAATAAGAAAGCATTTGAAACCCATCACACCCATGTCGATCATCTTGTTCAATTCGCCGCTGTTGCCGGGCACAACCCCGCCCCAGAAACACAGGTCGACATTGAGGCGGCCCTCGATATGTTTCAATTTTTCGGCAAAAGCCTGAGCGCTGGTGGTTACTGGAATGCAATTAAGCGGCATATCGCAAATAGTAGTGATACCACCGGCGGCGGCAGCACGGGTGGCGGTACTGAAACCTTCCCACTCAGTACGCCCAGGTTCATTGATGTGTACATGGCTGTCGACTATTCCAGGCATGACCACATGCGAGCCGACATCATCAATTTGGCAATGGGCAGGATCGGCGTCGTAAGCGGAAATATCACAAATGACGCCATTGTTGACTAGCACGGTAGCGGCTTTAAATTCGCCGTCAAGCAGAACGCGCTTACTTTTGATGCCAAACATTGAAGACTGGTGCGACGACATCAGGACCCTCGCTTGATTGTGCCGGAGATCAGCCCGTATGGCTCATCGATAGGATAAAAAATTTCGTTTTTGTTGGTCTTACCGAAGGGCTCGAGATTGAAAGCGATACGATGCTGGTTAGGCATCGTGATGTTGATCTCGGAAATTTCGCTCACTGCGTGCAGCGCTGCTTCGCCCATGGCGTAAAGAGTTTGCTGCACCGCCAGACTGGTGTGAGTAGCGAAAACTTCAAGCAAAAGTTGGCGAATGGTCTCGTAATTTTTATTGAAATCGACCTTGTCCAAATTCTCGCCATAGGTCCAGGTGGCTTCAACGCTAGTGGCCATGACGCGATCGTGAGTTTCGGGCAGAGTGGTGAACTCGTCGCGAATGAAACCCCAGAATTGGGATTCGGTTGTTTTTGCCACCACCAGATTTTCAATGGCCGAGTGAACTGTGATGCCTTCTCTATCTGCGGTGACATGGGTGCTGCGTTTTTCACTGCCTGCGCTGACAAATGCATGGGGATGAGCTAACCCTTTGGCTTGGATGCGCAACCACAGGTCTTCAACAAGATTGACGCTGGCATCCTGCACATGCGGATATTTGGTCAAGAAGTGCTTGCAGAGGTGCTGAGCGAAAGACTCTATGCTGGATAAATCGTGTTCGGCAGCGAGCACATAAACAGTGTTGCGCATTGAATCGGTGGCGATAATAGTGCTGTTGTCGCCTTGCAAATATGAGTTTTCGAACTCGCCTTCAAGTTGGATGTTGGCGGTCAGTTCTTTTAATTCCTGACGGTCGCCGTGGTTTATCACCTTGGTCAAACGTATGCCTGACTTGCCATAAGCGTTATGCGACAAAGTGCTGAATTTGGCTTCGAACTTGGCCTTGGTAGAGCTCATGCAACTCCTGGTCGAATAATTAATCGATAGATATATTAAATGGTGACTTCAGAACACCAATTGTCTCACCTTAGAGGTCCACTTGGCATATAGCCGGTGCGCTTGACTTTAGTTGAGTCGGTTGCGAAAGCTCCGCAATCTTTCAAGCAAATGGAGTGGGAACGCCGTTGTATCACTGTTATTTTGGCCAATATTTTTGCCTCTGGCTGCAGCACACCATCTCTTAGAAGAGAATCGGAAAGCAAAGCGTGCCAGCCGAACCCAATGTTTGAAATGTTCCGAAATTCTTGGTGCAGAATCAATTGCGCGAGCCAACCAATTTTGGAACGCTTTTTTAAACACCATGCGCTTTCAATCTCGTGGAACTCAACTGAGCGTGGTGCGCTCTGTCCATGCCATTTGTCGATGCGAACAAAAATATGATTACGATTCTGACCAGGACAGTTTTGTGCCGATAGCATAAATTGTGGCCGGTCACTGGTTCGTTTGACAAAGCTGCGGCCCGTGAATAGCATTGATCTATGGGATCAAGCATATTTGATAAAGCTCGCGATCGTGGGCCAAAATATAAAGATAGAAAAGCTCAAATTAAGAAAGAGCTGACCCTATTGGCCTTCGTGCCTGGGTTTGTATTGATGTTGATGTTCTTGGAGAGCATCATCATCAATACCTTCAAACCGTATACCGTCCAATTTAACGCGTTTATGCAAGGACTCTTTCACGCTTTGGGTCCATCTTTCTTGAGTTCCATCGCAGCAATGATGACGATAGTGCTTAGTTGGCTTCTGTTGGTGTTAACGGCAAACCTCGTTCCAATGTCGCTGAAAAACTCATTATTGGTCGACAGCTTCACCAGATATTTAACCAGACATCAACCCCCTACCTTGAAACTGCATGCTTACCTGGACAGCTACCCAGTGCTGATAGTCCGCATTCTTTCAATCTATGGTCTGGTCTTTTTAGGAGTTTTCACATGGGCGTGCGGTACTTTTTCAGTCATCGGCAATGACGGAGATAGTAGATGGTTTATTTGCGCCCTGCGCGATGCAGGTTATAACTCGAAATTATTTTATGACTTTAACTCAATCCGCATGTTCCTGGCGACCTGGGCGGCCTTTTTTACCGCAGTGCCATTAAGCCTGATGTTAAGTGGCTTTCAACTATTCGGGAACACCAAAGTCAGACTGACCCCCTCCTATATTCACTTCCCCATTGGATTAGGGTGTGACTTGAAATTTCGATTAAAACGTCCGTGGGTCGATGTCGACCATGTTTCACTCCAAGGCTCCAGTGGGCTCGAATTTAACTTTCGCAGCGGGGGTCGCGCCACGATACCTCCAAATGCGCTGTCACCTATAGATACGTCGTATTTATTGCAAGCAATTGAAGAACTTTGCGTCGACTGTGATGTTGATCCAAAGTTGACTGAATATGCAGCATTAGAGGCAAACCTTACGATGCAAATTCCCAGTTCGTTCACGCATTTGTGGAACGAGGGTCTCACACATCAATTCAAGGCCACAGTTTTTTCGCCATGCGAACCGGGTGCAATGCTTCAAGACGGGCGTATCCGCGTAGTCAGGCAACTGGCCAGCACGCCGTGGTCGGCAACATTTTTAGCACGAGTCGACGGACATCAATTAGTCGTGTTAAAAGAATTGCTGTTGCCTCAATCGGATAGCGCAAATGCAAAAGCTCGCGAGTTATTTCTTCGAGAATGCGCCATTGTCCTTTCTTTGGACCATCCCGGACTTGCTCGGCTGCAAGACCGTTTCGCCGAAGCAGCCCTCTGTGCCAACATGAAGTGAGACGGATTTGGTTGAGAGTTTAGTGTAGCGATCTGAGAAGAGTGGGCAGGTTTTATCCGCCATGATCTTCCGG
>JADYXQ010000167.1 GCA_021772135.1 Candidatus Obscuribacter sp. | reverse complement strand
TGAGGAGAGGACTGTAACTAAGCAGAATGAATTAAAACTTTTACTCGCCATTCTCAAATTTTACCCGCACGATCCTTGCTTTTTCGAAATAGCTAGGAGATGGATAAAAGCAAATCCAGAATGTGAAAAAATTGAAACACTTTTATCTATAGTTGACGATTAAAAGGAGAAGTTGTCTACCTGCGTACTGGCAACGATACACTAACTTCATTCATTCAGACGAATCGTGCGTAGCAAACTAACAAACTGAATACCAAATTATTGGAGTCGCGTTGGACGTGTATAAACGTGTAGGCGTTTAGATCTACCCAGAGATTGCCCAACAAGAAAATCCAGTCTACCCTCGAATCAAATTTTCGATCAATAATGGTCGAAGGCCCGCCCAACATATATTGGCTAAAATCCCCAATATCACTCATTCTCGACGGGTGATAAGTCTACAACTTTTGGGGTACACCAGAATGCCTGAGATAACGGATCAATTTACGGCTGATATTAGCAGACCTGTTAAAGGTCAGCTCATCTACCGGGATGATCAGCTCACCGGCTGCGGACTTCGCGTTACTCCAAAATCAAAATCCTACGTGGCCGAATGCAAAGTCAACGGCACCACCCGCAGAGTCACGCTGGGCCGCTGCGGCACCATTGGTGCGGAGGAAGCCCGGCTCCAGGCAGAGAAGTTGATCAATCAGATGTCTGCCAGCCGATTGCCATCAAAGCGATCTACCCAGGCACCATCGCTCAGGGAGATGCTTGCCTTGTACCTGGATAAGAAGCAACTGCGCCCGGCAACAATCATCACTTACAAGCGCGTCATCGAAGGATGCCTTCATGACTGGCTGGATAAGCCCGTCACAATGATCACTGAAGAGATGGTCCAGACCCGGCACAAAGAGTTGTCCAGGCCAAACCACATTGGCACCATGGGCCATAATCAAGCCAACCAATGTATGCACACGCTTTCCCAACTATTGAATTTTGCAGCCGATAATTTGCAGACCCCTGATGGTCAGCCTCTCATTGCAGTCAATCCAGTGCGCAAACTGAACCAAAATAAATCTTGGTATAAAACAAACAGGCGAGAGCTGGTGGTGCCTGACCACAAATTGGCTGCATGGGCTGAGGCAGTCATGTCGCTGGAGAATACCCAGGTCCGCGACTATCTCCTGCTCCTTATCATGACCGGACTGAGGCGCACTGAGGCCCAGACCCTGGCATGGTCAGCTATAAACTTTGACGATCAGACATTGACCATACCGGCAGAGATTTCTAAAAACCATAAGGAGCATAAATTGCCTCTCAGTGGCTTCCCGCTTGCCCTGCTAGCCCATCGACAGACTCAGGCTGTTGAATCTCAATGGTTATTTCCCCGCGCTTATGGCATTCAGCCCATTGCATACCCGTATGGTGCAATCAGAGCAGTGGCAGCTAAAGCGGCTTGTCCATTCACTCCTCATGCACTAAGGCGTACATTTTGTTCAGTACATCAAGACAAAGAAACTGCGCCCTGGCATCGTGGCTCGATATCAGAATGCAATCTGGAATGGTCTCAGAGATTGGGGAGACAAGCCGGTGACCGAGATCACTACCGCCATGGTGATAGCCAAACACAAAGAACTATCTCAAACCAAGAAACCGAGCACAGCTAACGTGCCACTTCAGGTGCTGCGCATCCTGCTCAACTTTGCCGCCGAGACTTACCTGACGCAGTCAGGAAGGCCTCTAATTGAGGTTAATCCGGTGCGGCAGTTATCTCTTGGTCACATCTGGAACAAAGTCTCAGTTAAGCAGACCGTGATACCAGCGGCAAAAATGCCGCACTGGTACCGCGCAGTAATGAGGACGTAGGATTGCTTAGTTGGAATCTGATAGCAGATTTGGACAGGAGGAATTTATGAGTATCGACATTGTGCCGCTAGTAAAGACCGGTCCACGCACTTACAGAAGGTGGCCACAGAAAGAGCAGATCCTACTTGAGGCTGCGCAGACATCTGTCTATGGCACAGCGTTGAGATATGGATTGAAGCCTTCACAAGTCTTTGAATGGCGCAAACGCTCCAGAGCCTTTTCAGACTTTAACAATTCAACAGAAATGACGTGTCCGTCCGAATCTCGGAGTGGTATCAATTTGGGCGCAATTTTGGTTTCCTAAGGAGTGTTGGGTTTTGAGGAAACTTCCTGAGAATGTTACTCTTTTCTGGACTGAGACCAGCGGTTGGGCAGGAGCTGCTCCAGCTCGCTAGTCTTCAGCGAGTTGATCCTAGTAAACACATCCGCCAGGTAGGCGACCGGATCGATCTTGTTCCGCTTGCAGGATGCAAGGAACGACAGGTGGATCGCGGCCGCTTTGCCACCGACGTCAGAGCCGACGAAAAGGCTGTTCTTACGCATCAAAACGAAATCCTTGATGGCTTGCTCGGCTTCGTTATTATCAATGTTGAGTTCCGGATTTTTGAGAAATTGAGTGAGCGCAATCCAGTGGTCGAGCGTGTAATTGATTGCCGCCAGGAGAGGATGTGTTGGGTTGAGCGTAGCTTTCATTCGAACAAGCAACTTTCGAAGCTTTTTGATCAAAGGTTTAGATCGTTTGCGCCTAGCCGCCAATTTATCCGGTGCTGGCAGACAATCAAAATAGCGCCTGCGCGAGTGAGCGTGGCATCCAGCTTCCGTTTTGGATCCGTCCTTGAAGAGCGCATCGAATCCGCGCGCTGCCTCCGCCTGCACGAAACCGCAGTAATCCTTCAACCAAGCAATATTTCTTTGGAAGGATTGATTCGGCGAGAAGTCGAAGAGCGTGAGATTGCAGCTTTTGTCGCCGACGTAAACAGTCTTTTTTCCCTTGCGCATTTTTCCTTTGAGCGAGCGATCCTGAATCTTGATCTCGGAATCATCCGTTTTGATCACTTTGGATTTGAGAATTTCTTTCTTCATCAAATTTTAAAGTGGCTCGAGAGTAAGCGCCGATTCGATAGAGCGGGCATGCCCCTCTCACCACTGAGCTTGAAACATTTTTGAACGCCGGCGAAGCACCTGTTGTATTCACAGCCGGCTCGGCTATGGCCCATTCCAAAAAACATTTTGAAACTGCAGTGGCAGCCGCTCAAGAAACCGGGCTACGTGCCGTACTAGTATCGGCTTCTCCTGAACAGATTCCCAAGAATCTACCTTCAACAATTATGCCCGTTCAATACGCACCATTCTCGGTGCTCTTCCCCAGAGCATGCGTTGTGCAGCACCATGGTGGCATCGGCACAAGCATCCAGGGTCTCGCCGCCGGCGTACCACAGATAGTAACTCCTTTTGCCCACAATCAATTTGACAATGCTTTTCGCTTAAAAAGACTGGGTGTGGCACGGGAGCTAAATGACCTCAACTCAGGCCAATGGGCAAGAACGCTTGGTGAATTAAAAAACAGCAAATCAGTCGAGTCTGCCTGTAGAAAAGTGAAGGCAATAATTGCCGAAGCACCGCCTGCTACGGCAATCGGAGCCGACGCCATTGAAAGTCTGGCCAGAGCAAAAATTTAGAGCTAGCCCTGCTGCTCGTCTTCGTCGTCTTTGGTGTTGAAGAACATAATGACCGACAGAACGATGATAACGCAGCCACCACCGTTATAAATCAGATTGGTGATGCCGCCGATAGCATCATGTTCTTCTGCCGAATTGGCCAACCAGTAGGCAATGCCGAAGCATGAGCAGCCAACGAAAAAAAGTATTACCGGTACAATTTTTTTCTTCATTGCTTAATCATATAGTCTTTGATAGCCGGCACAATAACCGACAAAAGTTTCGCCCCACCCTTATGATTCATATGCACCGTATCCCAGTAGTCACCATCCTGGAAGGCCGCATTGTGACTGACGTCTAAGTAGGTAACAGATTTATCGTATTTAGCGCTGGTCTTTTGTACGGCAGTAGAAAAGCGATTGTAAAAACCTTCAGGCATTAATTTCTGATTGATGGCAGTCAGTGGCATATTTACGATCACAACTTTTATACCGCGCTCCTGACAAATTTTCAGCGTCTTATCGAGGCAAGAGAGCTGCACTGTCATGTCCCGGTCAGCGATGCCTTTATAGCGGCCCACGTATTCTTTGGCGCTGCTGTTCCATCTTTGCTCAAGAGAGGCGGCAAACAAAAGTGCTGTTGCTTCGTTGCTGTTTACGGCACCGCCGGCGGTAGCATGATTAACAGCGGCCATTAGTTGTGCTTGCTCAGGGCTAAACTGTGGGGCCTTTGCGACAGGCTTGACTGTGCCGAAAGTGGCCAGGCGAGCTATAGTTTGACTGAGACGCTCAATGCCTTTATCAACTTCTTTTTGCAAACGCCAGCGGCGGCCGTAGAAAAAACAACTGTGATTGGCGACAAATTCCGCCTTGTCTTCAAAACGCGGCATGAATGTTTTGCTGTAAGCAACAAAGTTTGGCAAGCCCACTATTTGCTGAAAAGACACAGTGGCGGTGGGGCTTTTGACATTATTGTCAGAAAAATCACGGGGTGCAATGCCCAAAACTAAGACTTCCGGTTTGCGGTCACCTTTGAGAAATTCATTGACGTACAAATAAGTGTCAGAGCTCATTTGACCGGCACTAGCCAGAGAAAAAACCGGCATATTGGCCAGGCCGCTTTTAGCAAGAGCGGCCTCTAGAGCCGCTGACTTGTGATAGTGAGCGATGTCGCTGATTTTGTGTTCGAAGCTGGCGTCCATGGCCCAGAACGGAAACATCACCAGTGACGAACCAAGTAAAACTACTTTGGCCGGCGGCTGCTGCGCGTTAAACTCTTTAATGGCCAGATCGATCAAGACCGGATTGGTCCAGAAATCTCCCCCTGCGGCCTTAGCGCTTTTGTTTTGCTCAATGGCTGAAAGCTGAGCCATTCCCACATTGATAGCGGCAAAAATGGAGAGCGCCCAAAAGAGAGAGCGTTTGATACCACTCTTCTTGTACTTAGGCTGCGGCACCAGTTCAGGATGTTGCCTGGTCTGAACCGACTGCGATTGAGGCGCTGATTTGACTGGAGGAGCTGTCACTAAGGTCTCCGAAGTATCACTTGACTATTTTAGTCAACTTTTACCACTTTGAAGATTAGCCGATTTTAAACAAAGCTACAACAATCGCCTATATGGAATTGGGATCAGAGTAAGGCGGGAGTTCTTCGCGGGGGGTGAGCTGCTTTTTTAAATTTCGCAAAGAGTCTTGTGGCGCAACATTCAGACCACCGTTGCTTTCGGGCAAAACCGGCGCTGAGCCATTAGAAAAGTCCGGAGAGAAGCCAAAGCGGCGCAAAAGCTCCATCATTGGTTTTTGCATGCGCTCTAAAATTTCGTTTGATTCACTGCCAAAGTCAAAGCCAGGGGTGGAAAAAGAGAAACTGTGCACACTGCCTCGGGGAAGCGGCGTAAAGGCGCCGAAGCCTTCCATTTGCCCAGACTGGCCATGCTCAGGCAATAACCTGTCTGTGAGCGAATCACTGTCATCATTAAAAAATGGCGATGGCGAGGCAGAAAATGGATTGTCACCTCGGCTGATGCCTCCGAAATCGCGCGGCATAGGGCCTCTTCGCATTTGGGCCGAGCCGCTCAAATTGCCGCTGCGATTTTGTGAGGCACCAGGGCCGATGGCGGTATAAGCGCTGCCGGCGACATCTACACCAATACCGGCAGTTTTCTTCAGGCGTTCGATGCGATCGACGTACGACATCGCTTGAGCCGGCAAACCAAAAATTTGGCTCTCCAGGCGATCGAGGCGTTGATCGAGAGCTTCTGCTGGAAAAGTTTTCTTCAAAATGCGCCACTCGAGAGTTGAAAGCACCGGATAGTTGCTTTCACTGGTGCCGCCGGCAGACTTGCTTTGGCCATTACTTGCGCCGCTTCTCGATCACGTTCGTGAATTGAAGCTTGCAGGCGACCGAGCCTCGAGTTGTTGGTGCCATATTGAGACTGGCCAAGAGTGAGTAGTTCCAGGCGTTCGAGCCTTTTTTCTACTGGGTCGAGGTTGTAGTGGTGAAAGAAAAAGCGATTCTCTAATGTCACCAGCTCTTTAGTCAAAGCGGCATCAGTCGCGCTAAGCGGAAGCGCACGACCGGCTTCAGCCTTTGCGTCTAAAGTCTTCAATGCCCAGGCACCACTTTGCATTGAAACGCTCAAAGCAAAGGCGGCTAAACAGCAAGAATAGCGACCGCAGGACCTCATTTTTTCAGCTAAACCCTCAAAGTGATTCGAGACTATGTAATCAGCATAACAGAGATGTCAATTGTTCAATTTTACCCTGACTGGCAAAAGAAAACCGCCAGCGACCTTTTCAGGCTACTGGCGGCTTTTGAGCTAATTTAGTCAGCGAGCGAGTGAAGTCTAATTTTTAGTCTTCAGAAGCGCGAAACTCAGCGTCGACTACATCATCGCCGGAACCTTGATAGCCCCCGCCGCCTGCATCATAACCGCC
>JADYXQ010000166.1 GCA_021772135.1 Candidatus Obscuribacter sp. | reverse complement strand
TTTCACCACCATGGAATTTGTCGTGTTTATTTTGGAAGGCGTTTTTCACAAAAATACTGTAGATGCACACACCATTATGATGGCCGTGCACAAGGCCGGAATCGGTGTTGCCGGGGTATTTTCTTTTGAAATTGCAGAAGCCAAGGTGAACAAAGTTACTGAATTGGCGCAAGCTAACGAGTTTCCGCTACGCTGTTCGATGGAAGAAGAATAAGACTGACGACTCAAAGGCCAAAAGTAGATGATCACGCGCGAATTACAAAATACGTTGAACGAAGCTTACAGCGAGGCCATGCGCCGGCGCCATGAGTTTTTGACCCTTGAGCATTTGCTTTATGCCATGCTCAAAGAAAATACCGGGCGCGAAGTAATTGAAAATTGCGGCGGTGACATCACCTTTCTCAAAACCGAGCTCGAAGCTTATTTTAAAGAAAAAATGGAGCAGCTGCCCAAGGGTAAAGACAGTTTGCCTGAGCAGACTGCCACTTTTGAGCGGGCCATTGAACGCGCGCAAATTCAGGCTCACTCCGCCGGCCAACCGAGCATAGACAGCGGGCACTTGCTGGCTGCGATGTTTCATGAAAAAAGATCGTTTGCTGTCTATCTGCTCGAGCAATCAGGCATTTCTCGCCTTGATATTCTCAACTGGATTTCTCATGGTATTGCCAAAGGGACAAAAGGCAACGAGAGTGATTTGTTAGAAGAAGTCGGTGCTGGTGACGTTTCTGGTCGCGCACCAAAGACTAATCCCCTTGAAGATTTTTGCGTCGATTTAATTGCCCAGGCCCAAGAAAACAAAATCGATCCGCTCATTGGTCGCGAGGCCGAGGTACAACGAACCATTCAGATACTTTGCCGCCGGCGCAAAAATAATCCCATTTATGTCGGTGAACCGGGCGTTGGTAAAACAGCTATTGCTGAAGGTTTAGCGCTCAAAATTTTTCGTGGTGAAGTGCCGAAACAAATTCAAGGTGCTGAAGTTTACGCTTTAGATATGGGCTCGCTTGTGGCCGGCACAAAATTTCGCGGCGAGTTTGAAGAGCGCCTCAAAGGCGTACTTAAAGCGCTCAAGGCCAAGCCTGGAGTAATTTTATTCATTGACGAAATTCATACTATTGTGCGTGCTGGTTCTGTCGAAGGCGGCTCAATGGATGCATCTAACTTGCTCAAGCCTGCTCTGGCTTCTGGTGAGTTGCGTTGCATTGGTTCCACTACACACAGCGAATATAAAGGGTCTTTCGAAAAAGACAAAGCTCTGGCCAGACGTTTTCAAAAAATTGACATAACTGAGCCCAGTACTGCCGACACCATCAAAATTCTCAAAGGCCTGCAAAGCCATTACGAAGAATTTCATGGTATCAAATATAGTGACGATGCCATTATCGCTGCCGCTGAATTATCTGCCAAGCATATCAACGATCGCTATTTGCCTGATAAAGCCATCGATGTCATTGACGAAACTGGAGCTACGCTTAAACTGATTGACGAAGAAATTCGCCCTGATCGCACTGTCAGCAGTGAAGACGTTGAAACCACTGTGGCGCGCATGGCCAAAATTCCACCTAAAACCGTTACCGGTTCTGACAAAGATCGCTTGCGCAATTTAGAAAGCGAACTGAAGAAATTCATTTACGGCCAGGACCACGCCATCGAACAGCTGGTCAATGCAATTAAAGTTTCTCGCTCTGGTCTGGGTTCGCCCACAAAGCCAATTGGCTCTTTCTTATTCTCAGGGCCCACTGGCGTTGGTAAAACCGAACTCTCCAAGCAGCTGGCTAAAGTGCTGGGCGTCAACTTCTTGCGCTTTGACATGAGCGAATATATGGAGAAGCACACTGTTTCTCGCTTAATTGGCGCGCCTCCTGGTTATGTTGGTTTTGATCAAGGCGGTATTCTCACCGATGCCATCAACAAAACACCTCACGCTGTTGTGGTGCTCGATGAAATCGAAAAAGCACACCCTGACTTGTTCAATATATTGTTGCAAGTGATGGACCACGCCACTCTTACCGATAACACCGGTAAGAAAGCCGACTTCAGAAACGTTATTTTGATCATGACCACCAATGCTGGTGCTCGCGACATGATGGGCGACAACTTTGGCTTTAAACGAGAGGGCATCAAAGATGACGGCCCGCGCGAGTTGAACCATCAAGAGAAAGAAAAATCAATTGCCCGTGGTGAGAGCAATAATTCTGGCTTTGGCATGGGGATGGGGCGCGGTGCCATTGAGCGCACATTCTCGCCTGAATTCCGCAATCGCCTCGACGCCTGGATTGCCTTCAACCCACTAACTTACAAAGACATTTTGCGCGTGGTCGACAAGTTCATCAACGAAGTCAAAGAGCAATTAATTGAGAAGAGAGTAACCATGCAGTTGAGCGAAGAAGCTCGCGTCTGGTTTGCCGACAAAGGCTTTGATAAGCAGTATGGGGCCAGGCCCATGGCTCGTTTGATCAAACAAAAGATACGCGAGCGCCTTGCCGACGAGCTCATTTTTGGTGTGCTCGAACATGGCGGTAAAGTGCATGTTGATGTGGTAGGCGGCGAATTTAAAATCGATTGTGAACCACGCGGACATGAAGACGACGACTTAGCTGATGACGATTACGAAGAATCTGGTGAAATCAAAATGGGCGATAGCGAGAATGAACCGGCTGAAAAACCGGCAGTCAAACCCGACGAAAAGCCGGAGAAGCCTGAAGTAAAGCCTGATGCTAAACCAGAGCCTGATGTTAAGCCAGAGCAAGGCCCTGACGACGCGCCGGCAAAAAGTCCGAGAAAGGGAAGCTAGGGAGTGGACTTTCACGAGATACTCAAACATGTAGATGCAATTTTTCAGTTGCAATTTTTACCTTTCGGTAAATCTAAAGTCTCCATCTATATGATTTTGTACACCGGCGTGCTTTTCACCATTCTTGTATTGGTGACCAATAGTTTTAAAAATTGGATTGAGCGTGCTTTGCAGGCCCACACATCCACCGACGCTAATTTGCGCCAGGGAATTTCTAGTATTGCCCGTTACGTGTTGATCTTTTTTGGATCGCTCATCATTTTGCAGACCGCTGGAATTGACCTCAGTTCATTCACAGTACTGGCCGGTGCTCTTGGTTTAGGAGTGAGCTTTGGCCTGCAGACTGTCACCACTAATTTAGTCAGCGGGTTGATTATTCTATTTGAACGGCCGATTAAAATTGGTGATCGCATCGAAGTTGATGGTGTTACCGGTGATGTCATTCGTATTTCTTTGCGTGCCACCACCATTGTTACGAATGATAATATCGCCATCATCGCACCCAATTCAGAATTTATCAAAGGCAAAGTCACTAACTGGAGCTATACCAATGACCGCATAAGGTTTAGCTACCCTATACCTGTGGCTCTCGAGGCTGACCCAGAACGAGCCGCTGCTGTCATTTTAGCTGCTGCCAACGGTCACCCTGGCGTTTTGCACGAGCCGGCCGCCGATGTTATTTTTGTCGAATTCGGCCAGACTGCTCTTAACTTTTCTTTGCGGGTTTACACTGAAGAATATTTGACTCGCCCTGCTTTGCTCAGATCTGAAATCAATTTTGCCGTGCACAAAGCATTAAACGAACACGGCTTTGGTTTGGCTTATTCATCTGTGATTCGTGCCAATGTGGCTATGACTTCATGAAATTCTTCAAGCAGCAAATGATGTTAGCAATGTGTATTTGGTTGGCCTTGCCGGCCGGCGCCAGCCCAACGCCACATCAGAGAGCGCGCGCTTTTTATGACGCTGGTAATATACTCAAGCTCTGGAAGCTTACCAGGCCATTGCTCGGCTCAAGCCGACTGATGATAATGCTCATTATTACATCGGGCTTTGCTGCCAGAGTTTATTACAAAATAGCCGCGCAGCTCAAGAATATCAATATGTGGCAGCCACCAGTGGCAATGCCCAGCTGAGGCAAATGGCCCAAAGTGCTCTTGCTGGTGTGACAAAATATAAAAATAGACATGGTACTTCAGAGCGCGATCGTGCAGCGGCAGGCAGTCGCTGGGCGAGTGTCGCAGTAATTACTGCCGGAACTAGTTCACCGCGAGTGATGCGGGTTAAAAAAGTAATCGAGTTTTACACTAACTGGTGTCATGTTTGCAGTGAATTCGCTCCGACCTTTGAGCAGACTAAAAATAGATACAACGGTCGCGTTGAGTTTCAGCAGTTGGATGCCGAAGATGGAGCCAATGCCGATATAGTCGCCAAATACGGCGTTAAGCGCTACCCTACTATTATTTACTTAGATACTTATGGCCTGGTGTTGCGCCGCACTGAAGGCGCGCCCATGGGGGCTAATTTTGCCAATATCATCGACAGTTTGTAAAGTTTGACCTGTGGCGGTTGTTTATTGATGGCTAAGGTCTCAAGTCGTCAAATAAAACCAATGGTTTTAACCAGTCATTGTGGTTGTACTTTTCACTTTCGTTGGTCGGAGTCTTCTCGGAAGGGGCTGAACCAATTGTTTTGCCACGCACCATTTTTTCCAATTCTTCCTTAAGTCCCGCTGGCTTGAAGATCGATATCCACGGCAGAGTGTCTTTGTCTCTGCCTGGGATTGGTCGGTCCTGGTTGTCAGTCAAAATTAGTGGCTTTAACCAGCCCCTTTGGATGTACTCTTCATGTTAGTTGGGCTCTGCTAAGGCTGACGGGGATGAATCAATTGCCTTGTCGCGCATTATTTTTTCCAATTGTTCTTGCAGGCGAGGGATTGGGTGGCCAATTAGAGAACAATAGATTTCGTGCATTTCCACTCGTTCGGCAATTTCTTTCTTGTTGGCTCCTTCAAAACTTTGCCAGCTTGAAACTGCAAGTTTGCAGCTTTGCTCTTGAGCGCTGGTTATTGCATTGTCAGAATGTACTTCAGATTCTGTCAGTTGTTGTTTTTCTACCATGAAAGTTGCTCCAGTAAAATATTGGAGGGGGGCAATTTGTCGGTGTTGATTGCTACTGGGTTGTCTGATGGACTTGGGTTTGCTATCCACTTAGGGCGGTCTTTAATTTTGGGCAAGTCTGTTTTGTTGTTACAGTGGCTGCCAGTTGAATCTGGTTTGTC
>JADYXQ010000165.1 GCA_021772135.1 Candidatus Obscuribacter sp. | reverse complement strand
CCTAGGGCTTATCTAATGCCTTCTGTAAACAGCAACAACACATCAAAACGTACCTGCACCACATACAGGGTCGCGGCAAAAAAAACGTTCATCGGTAAAAGCTCACACCCAGGGCAGCGAGCCTACTCTGCTTCAACTGATGTCCATTGAGCCCGGCGCGATTGTGGGCAATGTCTTCAGAATCATCTCAGTTATTGGTGAAGGGGGCATGGGCACCGTGTACCATGCAGAAAATTCGACCCGCACCGAACAAACACTGCGCCAGAGTCTGCCAAAATTAAAGTCTATTGAATAAAAGTTTGAGCAGTATTTGCAGTGGCCGCATTAGAAGCTGTCAATCAAAGCTGAAATATTTACTCTAAACCTGTCGGAGAGCCGTTTTGCCTGCTCGAGACTGAGGCGACGATCGCCTTTGAGAAATTCTGAAACTCGGCTGGCCGAACCGAATTCAGGCACCAGATCTTTTTGAGCTAATCCATCTTGAGCAATAAAATACTGAATCAATTGCCGCGGAGTCATTTCAGACAACTCTTCGTCAAAGCGCGCTTCATACTTGATGATCAGGTCAGCCAGAACTTCAAGATAATCACTTTCAGCGGCGCTTAATCTATCTAACTTGTCGGTCAGGCTGTCACAGATTTCGGCGGCCTGGAAATTTTGTTCGTCGCTGCGGATTGGCCGCAAAGGGAATCGCTTCACCAGCTTCTCATATGTTTTGTCGTCGAACGTGGACATTTCCATCTCGCTTTCCTTATAAGTAGTTGAAAGTTAGTAGTTCGAAATCTGGCGAATGTACAGTTTGTCATTTTTATAATCGGCCACCGCCGTCAGTCGTATTGCATCGGCTTTAAGATCAAATGTCACCTTGCCGTCCGCGTACCTGGCCGTATCGAAAGTGGCAAGCAAATCTTGAAAATCTTTCCACTGGGATGCCAGCACAGCAATGCGCCAGCGCTCAAGGGCGTCTTCAGCCTTTTCATCAGTCTGGAAAAATTGCCTGGCCCTTCCCCAGTGAATCACTTGCATTGACTTCCTCACTTATATCTTCCCATTTCGGGAATCGCAAAACCATCATTTTTCCCAAAATGGGAAATTTAATCTTGGCCAACTGGAGACTCTTGATGGTACTTTCACCATTTGCAGCATTTCTACCCCGAGGTGAAGGTGTGGTGACGCTAGGCGAGCAGGTCAAGAAATCGAGCCGGTCTTGGTTGGGAAGTGACCAGAGATAAACATGGCAAAGTAGATCATGCTCACAAAGCCTGGCGACCATTCTGGCGCAACGAGCATTGGCACAACGCCCCGGCTCAACAAAAATATTACTGGCATCCAGGCGAAACCGTGGCCATGTCACTACATGTAGTGGCGTCAAATAAATTGCGATTGACCATCTCAGACTTAGGCGATAAACCCAGACGCAAATTTACGACCACTTTAGATGCTTCAGGTTTCGGCACAAAAAGAGATACCTTTTTCAAGCGAGTTGATGCCATAGACCAATCGGGCACTGAAGGCAAACATGTGCGCCATAGCGCCTCGCACATAAACGGTACCACGTGGAGCGAAACTACTTTGATCACCGCCGGCGGTGGCGATCAAGCGATGATGCCCGGTTTCAGAAAAGTCATAGATGACCCACCGGCTCATGTAAAAATCGTCTCTACACGTCAGCAACGGTTACATGGCGGTGAGTCTATCGCCATCAATGCAAGCAAAAAGAAAGCTCACTGAGACCACCGGGCAGAAAATTCAACCACGGCCATTGGTCGATGATTTTTAGAGCCAACTAAAAGGGAACGAAATCAGCAAAATACAAAGGCCTGGAAGCGTAAGTTTGTTCATGCACATGTGATCAAGCAGAACGCAGCATCGCGCATCTAATTTAGAAATTCAATTGTCATATAGACTGCTTTTGCTATGCTTGTAAGCAATGAAAAAGTTGCCTTTATCGCTGTTCGTTTTCTCTTTTTACCACCGGTACCCATGGTCAGGGGCCGGCTCTTGCATTGCCTCCACAAGGAAAACCGGCCACCATAGAGGAGCCCTTTGGCACAAAGGCTTTTCAATTTGATAATTGCCGCTATCTTCCCGATGACCTCATTGACGCCAATGGAATACATGATCTCAAAGACTGGAACATTGAAGAAAAAAAGCAAATTCTCATAGCGCTTAAGCTTTTACCCAAGACTTTTTTGCAAAATGCTGTGGATTGTGCCGGGGGTAAAATTCATTTTGTGCGCGCCGGTGAAAAAAACGGTCTTTGTTTGGGTTCGGCCCGCGGCGCTTCAATTTGCATTTACGATGACGCATTTCGCTACGCTGACAGGCTAGGGTCAGAATGGCTTTCTATGGCTCTGGCGCACGAAGTGGCACACTTGATTGATTTCGGCTGGCGATTCACATATTCAAGCGAATGGCTGTCGCTTTTGCACAGGCCTTTACAAAAAGGTCGTGAGCAGACCGAATTTGAAAGCAGCGCAGAAACGAAAAGTAGAATTGCCCTCAAGCTGGGCTTTTTTTCAATTTCCAGAAGATTACAACGAGCCACTGATTTGCCTGGCAGCGGCTGTAGCATGCAATATTGATTATTTGTCCATCGATCCTAAGATACAGCAATATGTTCAACGAAATTTCATCACCAGGCATGAGCTGATAGCCACTGATCGGTGGCAAAAAGAAGTGGCCGAAAAATTCTTTTATCTGCAATTTCGCCAACCGACTAATTGGGAAGCTCTGGCCACGCTCGGCAGAGAACACGATCGCAAAGATTGGTTTATACCTATCGATAAATGGTCCTATGCGTTAATGGACGGTATGCACCAGTACAAAGAAGCTTTAACAGTGTGCCAGGACGAATTGAATCGCCTGGAACAGCTAGGCTTGCCCGATGATGATTTTACTAAACAGATTGTCTTAAGACGCATTGCTATTTGTTTGGCCAATTTAAGTAGAGTAGAGGAAAGCAAATCGTTTTTTAGACGGGCCTCCAAAAGCGAAAATGAAATGCGTAACGCTCTTGATGGTTTTGCTGATTTTGAAAACTATCAGGTCACTGCCGCTATGGCCAATGTATATTTCGAGAGATATCCACATACAGGCAATGTCGTTCAAGAAGCATGCGCTTACCTCAGTGTCGGAAAGATTGAAAAGGCGCTGGAAGTCATTGACAAATCACTCGCCACTCTCAAGAACTATCAAGGGGTCAACAACATTTTGCTCTCCTTTCACTTAAAACAAATATTCTCTATGATATGAAGCGCTAACCCGAAGCACAGAAGTGTGTCAATGAGGCCGTCTTGCATGGCGCAGACGACACTGAGGAACGCAATTATTTGCAGCAGTTACGCACTACCGTGTGCACACCTGCACCAGCTCCGGTGCATACATACGCGCCGAATGGCGCTGGAAAAATTACCCTGGATGGCAAAATTTCGCGACTGGCGACTCTTAACTTGAAGCGCGACCCAAAAATGGCCTTCTGGAAGGCCAACTGTACTGGGACAATAGTGGCTCCGCAGCCGCCGTGCCTGCCGCTGTGCCCGGAGTTACCGGCCCTATAAGAGCCTTCCAGATTTATGACATTTACTATTTATGCAACAAGTCAGGCGTCGTTTACAGACTCAAAGTTACGGGCCCGAAAAGTGCTACTTTCCTACCCGAAGATGATCATCTGACTGTGCTTTTTAAATAAAAAAGTTTCGAGTTGAAAACTACTGAGTGAAGCGCTTGTTAAACCATGAAAGCAAATCTTGCCTGCGCCCCCGCCATTGAGCCGCCGGTGGACCGGCCAGGTCTGATTGCTGCGCGCTTTTGTTTTCGGGCAGCTTGTCATTCATTACTTGCAGCAGCTCATCTCTTAGCTGAAAGGCTGATTGATAACGCTTGCTTTTGTCTTTCGCCAGACAACGGGCGACAATGTGGTTCAAGCGACTCTGCAGACCTAGATCAATATAGCCGAGCACCATTTCTGGTGCCGGCACCGTTATATGCTTAACTAGAACATCAACTGTGTCTTTTCCCACAAATGGTGGCGCACCACTCAATGCTTCAAATAAGGTGCAACCCAGGCCATAGATATCGGTGCCAAAATCAACAACCTCACCACGACACTGCTCAGGGCTCATGTAGGCAGGACTGCCCAGTACTTCTCCCACCTGGGTAATCTGCTCAGAAGGAGAAACGGTGAGAGGTCGGGCCAAACCAAAATCCACGAGCTTGACAGCGACACCACCATTGGTATCAGTCTCAGTATCGCCGCCAATTTCGTGAATGAGCATCAAATTACTGGGTTTAAGATCGCGGTGAACAATATTTTTCTGATGAGCGTGGTGCAGCCCAGCACAGGCTTGAATGAAAATATCCACCACTTCGCGCACCGGCGGACGGCCGTATTGCCTTAAATATTCAGCCAGGCTGGCGCCGTTTACCAATTCCATAACAAGGTAGGGTTGTTTTTGTTCTGATATACCATAATCACGCACCGCGACAATATTCTGGTGAGCCAAATTGCCGGTGATGCGGGCCTCTCTTTGAAATCTGGCCAACACTTCAGCCGATGAAAGAGTTTTGGCATGCACGAGCTTGAGCGCCACTTCAGTATCTAGATGAAGGTGTTTGGCACGAAAAACCAGACCGCTGCCGCCGCCACCTATTATTTCCAGTAGCTCATATTTGCCATTAAATATGGTACCCATAAGGTGGTCGCCTTCGCTTAGATTGTCAAGCAAATCGAGCACCACTGGAAATTCAGAATCTGATTTGAATTCAGACTGAGATTTTACCTCAGGATAAAGATGGGGGAAAATTATTTTGCCTTGCGGGTCAAACTTTTTGCGCAATCGCCTGAGGGCCATCCGCAATTTTTGATCACCCTCGTCGCTGCTTGCAACCTCCCCTTGTGACCAGGCGGCTTGCAACAGATATGCAGCAGTGGCACTGATATGGGGATACTTCGCCGCTATTTCCAACAAGCGAAATTCTGGCGCAGGCAAACTATAAGTATGATCGGCTCTGCTTACCCGACTGTTAACCAGATCTATAAAAATATCGCCTAAGTTGATACTGTCTGTGGTACCACTACTGCGCCGCAACTGTACCTTGACTCGCGCGCCCAGCTCTTTCATGTTGAAAGGCTTGGTAAGATAGTCGTCTGCGCCTCTGTCCAGGCCGGTTTCCATATCGTCTATAGTATTTTTGCCGGTCAGCATAATTACCGGCGTCTCGCTGCCGCTGTTGCGAAACTGCCTGAGAATTTCCAGGCCGTCTACCCCGGGCAAATCCCAATCAAGAATTACCAGGTCATAGGGTTGGGTTAAAATGCGCCCTAAGCCCTCATTACCGGTATGAAAAACATCCACCGAATGGTTCTCAAACTCTAAGAATGAGCGAATGACATTGGCCAGATCCACGTTGTCTTCGACTACTAAAACCATGCTCATAGCCCACAGATTACCATTCTGATTAGGGCGAAAGCAATCTGGGTAAGATCAAGCCGTCTCTAAAGAGTGTTGGAACTGCAAAAATTAAATGAAAGACCATGATTTTGGCGAACAGATACTGAAGGAAGCCGCACCCAATGGTGACGCGCAGAAAAAAGAGCGCGTCATCGATATGGCGAGAAGCGCCTGGGGTGACATGCCCGTCAAAGCCGATCTGCCTGACGTGCACGAAAAATTGCACCAGCAAAAAGCCGAAAAAGTCGAAGCAACCGGTCAGCCCGCCGAGCGGCCAAATCTGGCCGAAGCTAGCCACCGCATTAAGCTGCTCAACAATGAATTGCATAAACCAGGCGGTGCCCTGGCCTCTTCCGCCTTAGAGCTGGTGGGCTTTGACAAGAACGGTCGGCTTTTGCTGGTGCAGCGCGATCAATCAGGCAAGGTAGACGGTAAATATTTAGTTGATTCGGAGAGCGGCAAAATCGTAGCTCGCACTGAGCCGGGGCAACTTAATAATTGGGAGCGCGGCGCTGGATATGACCTGAAAGCAACGAAGATTAGCCCCGAACCAGCTTATGATGCCAAAAGCGGGGCTACCATCGCTAAAGACAATCATGGACACGTCAGCCAGGTGACTGATTTTCACGGCGACCAGCGCAGCTATGTGCGCGATCAAAAAGGTCAGTTGGCCGAGATTATTATTAGCGAAAAAGGATTGCCGCCGGTGCACTATAAACCCGGCGAAATTGTTGCGGGTGTGAGCAGCCATCTCTGGTACAAACAGCCTCACTTAGAGCGCGATCCGGGATTCAGATTTGAAGTCAAAGATGATGGTGCCTTGATTCAATATACCAACAGCACTGAATCAAAAGTATTCAATATTAATGGGTCAATTTTAGAAAGACACGCTAAAAAAAGAGACGTGGTTAGACGCGCCGGCTATGACAAAAGGCAACCTGAAATAATCATCACCTGAAATTTAAAGACTGGTGAGCAAGCGGCTGGTGAGTGTGATGGCAGCGGAGCCGTCCATTGTTTCGTAGGATGCTGCGCCGCTTTCAAGATCAAATTCTATCTTCTTCACCCGCATAGTGATCGGCGCCCGGCCCGGATTGGCCGGCTCGGTGACAAAAAAAGTTTCCTCACCGCTGGCAGTGCGATATTGATGCACCGTCCAACCGCTGTTAAAAAAAGCAGCGGTGTAGGCGCCCTGATTGGCTTCGACATAAAGATTGCCGGTGGTTGGATCAACCACAAAACCGCTGAGAATGAAAAACTTGATGTCGCCGTCGTTCTGTGAAAGCCGCGAAAAAATATATTCGCTGCGCCCTTCGGCTTTTTTAATCACACCACCATCAGCCATTGAGACAAGCTCAACACCTTCAGGTGAGTAAAAAATTTGCCACAAGGGCAAACCTTCCGCCGAAAGAATTTCTTGAAAGAGCGGATTCCTAAAATTGTCTGCCTGCGGCACTGGCGAAGCAGGCTGCCCCACGTCTTGAGGAAACGCGGCCTCAGAAGGCTGTCTTTCAACCTGATTTTGGTCGCCTTTTTCTACTACAAGCGAACGCTGATAGGCCCTTTCATCTATGGTTGAAAGGTCTGAGAGCATAAACATACGTACGCCGTTTTCAATATAAACAGACAATACTTCTTCTAAACCACCTTCAGTTTGCACAAAGCTGCCCACCGGGTCATCGAGTTCATCAGCGCAAGATTCTACCAGTGCCTCCACAGTTGCTTTGAGTGACTCGGCATTAAAACCGTCGTTCAACACTCTGGTCTGCAAGCTCATTAACTGTTCCAGAGCATCTGCCGGCGGAGCTGCAATGGCCATCACTTCCGGTGGCAGCAAATCAGTGGCACGGCCAAAAGCAGCGCTAATTCCACTTGATCTACCCTGCTTCAATTCATCGATATAACTTCGATAACGCTTCAGGTGGTCGGTCATAGACCCACCAGTCGGCGTCGTGGCTTTATCACCGTCGCTGGCCAAAGAAATATCTCCTGATTATGGCTTTTGTCAGCGGCACTGGTTTGGCCGATTCCGATTCGAGGAAAATTGAATATAGGCCAGGCTAAGTAGAGTTATGCCACAAGCCTGACAAAATTCGACGGTATCCTGACATCTTATTTTATTTAAGCGAGCAATTATGAGTAAAAAACCGCATGCTGCAGGGGATCACGGCGAAAAACATACGAGCAAGCCTGGCCCTGCGGCTAAAGCTGAAGTACACCATGAAGTGTATGGTCAGGCACCTAAAGGCGGTCATGAAAAAGCTAAAGCTAAAGAAGTCAGCCACGTCAAACATCCGGTGCCGAAAGAAGCAACACTGACAAAATTTTTGCATCAAGCGGTCAAACAGGGCGAAAAATTCGTCGGCAAAATACTTGGCATTAAACCCCATGCACCCGAGAAACAGCATGCGGGCGCAGATAAGCTCACACCAAAAGAACGAGCACACCATAAAGTCACCGAGTATACCGACCCAAAAACACAGCGCTCATATCACTATGACAATCATGGCCGCGTCGATCACATCAAAGCGAAAAACAAAACAGAAGTTGCGGTGCATTATAGACCCGGCGACACAAGCAACAAACCGGCCAACTTCGCCGTAATCAATGCCAAACATGAAGTGGTGGCTAAAGCGGAGAGTTCAAAAAATGTAGCCATTTCCATCGACCAGCGCACCGGCGACATTCAAACAAACTTTCATGATTTCGCCAAAGTGCAAACTGATAGCGGTGAAAAAGCAATTCCGGTGACCGTGGCAAATCACCACAACGCCGAAGGTCTAGTAACTTCAGTCAGCCGTGATTTTAGCGGCAAAAGGCTCGAAAAACACACCACCGGCCCAGACAGAAAATTACTATCGCAGACCAGATATCATCATTTAAAAAATGAAGTAATTGCCAGCCAGACCAATGGAGAAGGACAATTAACACATCAATTTGTCTATACCCGGGCCGCTGATGTCGAAAAGCAAGATCCCATCATTCGCATCGACCACGCAAAAGAACGGAACCTGGGAGTTACCAGAGAACAGACTGACACGTACAATTTGCACAAGGACGCAAAACACCCGATCAACAAAATTGAAAAAATCAGTGACTTAAATCAAGGCAAATTTGTCGTCAGCGAACAAAATTTTGATGGTAAAAAACAACTTGATCACAAAGTGCTTACTCTGGACGAAATGGGGCGCAGCACAAGCCTTAGATATACTAACGAGAGCGAAAAAGTCGACGTTTCTATAGGTTTTACGAAAGGTAAACCAGAAAATGTCAGCGGCAATAATGGCGGCATCGATAAAGCATCACTGTTGCAAATGGCCGAAAAAGAATCAGCACGAATTCATGCCAGTCAGGAAATTAAGGCCATGGATCACGGCGAACTTCTGGCTGTGCGTGGACCATCTACACCACGGGCCGGTGAAAAACCTACCGGCACCGTTGTCTATCGAGAAGGCAATGAGTTTGTGCAGCATAATGTCAGAGAAGGCATCATCTATGACGGCAATAAAAAGATAGGCACGGTCAAAGATAATGGCCAGGTAGAGGTTGGTGACCAATCATTCAACATCAATGACCACAAAGGCCGGGCTGGAGTTTTCACCGGTCGCGGCAGCGATGGCCGTTACCTTGACCTCACCGGCGGCAGAGTGGCGAATGCGGCTAACCCGCGCTCGGAAGGTTTTAGCGGTTATATAAGCAATGGTCAGGAGAAAATGCTCACGGTAGGCGGCCATATATTCGCACCTAACAACAAATTTTTCGGTCAAGTTGATAGTGCCGGAAATGTTGAGGCCGGCAACAATCTAGACCAGCAAGAAAAAGATCAGACCAGACTTTCAGCTTTGCTCAAGGGCTATCAGTTCAACGGCAACGAAAACGGTCTTACCAGGCAGTTCAATCTCGATCGCACCAGTCATGGTGACATTTTCATTCCTCTGCGCGATCAACAGGGTGAGCTTAAGAAAGGCCCTGACGGAAAGTTTCTCACTCAGGCCTGCGAAGTTCGCCTGGGCATGATTATTGATAAGAAGACCAATGAGCAAATCGGTAAGCTAATGCCTCCGGTACAAAATCAAGACGGCAGTTTGACAGATGGATTGGTAGAAATTCATGGCAAAGAAGTGGCTCTATCAAGCCTGAAGAATACAGTCTTTAAAATCACTCTAGACGATCAAAACAAAGAAATTCATGGTGCTGTTTTAGGCCCTACCGAAAGGCAAGCGGACGGCACCCTGCGGCCCGATGTCGGTGGCATAGTCAATCTTGATGCATGCTTGGCCAATTCAAAAGAAAACTTTGAAGCCAAAAACAAAATCTACAATGCCGCGCTGGAAGATCAGAAAAAGCAAAACACGGTAGACGGCATCGCTCAAGGTATTCCGGGCCTGGGTGCACCACTCATGGCCGTCAATGAATATAGCAAGTTAGACAATGTTACTTTCGACGCTAAAACTACAGCGCAAGACCTGGCAGCCAAACAACATAGCTCCAACCAGAGTGCCATCGAAAAGATGCTGGAGGGCGGCATTGATGAAAATACAATTTATAAAATTCAGAAAATGGATCAGTTTAACAAAAAGGAAAATTACACACCGGTAGAACGTCTCAAAGCCGCCAACGACGGCGCTAACCATGAGCTGGAAAAAGTAGCCACCAATTCATTTATCGATGGTGAATTTCGCCGCCCCGACTTGACGCAAGCTGGTTTGATCACCAGATATGATGTCAGACAATCAATAATTTACAAAAAAGACAGTGATGTTGTCGTGGGCAATGTTGACGCCTCCTCTGGCAAACTGGCATTGTTCGACGATCGCGGTAGGCAAGAAAGAGTCAGTGGTCTGGCCGATCCTGCCCTTAAAGGTAGCTCGCTACACTTCCGCTGCACCGACGCCGGTGGCACAGAGCGCAAACTCGATTGGATTAACGACGGTCAAGGTCGCATCCAGAGCGTTGATCAGTTACGCAAACAAGTAGCACAAGAAAGAGCATACGCCGAGCTGCGTTCCAGCTGTTCCACTG
>JADYXQ010000164.1 GCA_021772135.1 Candidatus Obscuribacter sp. | reverse complement strand
CTAATTTTGGTTAGTGGGTCTAATACCGAACCCTTAACTGATATTTGGGGTACTCTTGCCGATTGTGGTCAAGCGGCAATTCAAATTGTCGCTCATTAATATACGGCTAATTTCTCAATTTCCTTTAGCGCGACTCGAATCGGCTGAAGATTTGACCATGGCTTATGCCGCCATAGAACCTTTGGTTGATAGGTTGGAAAATCTAGGCAATGACGAAGCCGCTTACCTTGATACGCTTTCAATGTTGATCGAGCAATACGAAATTGACAATAAACTCTATGAGTTAGAATCGATACTGCCTGGTGAAGCGCTAAAGTATCTAATGGAATATAGCTTCCGTATGGTTCTCTCATCCTTGCAATTCAGGCACAAATTGCCTACATTGCAAGGATGATTAAGCGCGATGCTGCAAAACCACGGTGGCCTTGCAGATCGCCGAAACTGTCTCCAAGCCTTCTATTTACCTTGATCTTGAAGATGAAGATGATCGTGCGCGGCGTCTAATAATTCTCGACGATTCAGCGCATGCCTGAGATTTATCATCATCGGAGACAGTGATCTCCCTTGTTCAATTGATCAAGACCCTAGAAGATTTGCTGGAGACAAGCTAGGGCAAAAGGTTGAGCTACACAGGCACAGCCATTATTTCTTCGTTTGTCATTTCAGACATCTGGGGGCCTGTTTCGTAATTCACGATGCCGATTTCTGCGTAGCGCGGACGAATGCGTTCGGTGAAAAGTCCAAGGCGTTTCAAATTTGGAATAAGTAGACGGAACATGGCGCGGCGGAAGAACCGCATCAACTCTGAGTCCATGGCAAACTTATTCCATTCTTTTAAATTGAAATAGTTGCCGTAATATTCTTCGTAGAGGTCGTGCATTAAAAAGCGGCGTTGCAACAAAAGCGAAATTTCAAAGGCCAGATCTTCGCGCTCGGCACGTTCTTTCTCATTCAGTTCTGTCTCGTAGAACCGCTGTAGGGCAAGAACTCCGTAGCTTACATGGCGAGCCTCATCGGCGACAATATATTTGAGTATGTCGCGCAGAAGTGGATCAGCGGTGAAGCTGCGAATCATCGTAAAAGCTCCCAAGCCAAATCCTTCAATCATGATTTGCATGCCTAAAAATTTCACGTCCCAGCGTGAATCGGCTACCAGAGCCTCACTCAAGACATAGAGGTTTTCGTTGATTTCATAACGGCGACCGAGTTTTTCATCGAGGTAGCGATGAAACACCTCAATGTGACGTGCTTCATCCACTACTTGTGTGGCACC
This sequence comes from Candidatus Obscuribacter sp., assembly GCA_021772135.1. GTDB lineage: Bacteria > Cyanobacteriota > Vampirovibrionia > Obscuribacterales > Obscuribacteraceae. The sequence continues at coordinate 3,573 of JADYXQ010000164.1, read as the reverse complement.
AAACAGCTTACCGTCAAACCACGGCACCGCTTGCAACACCTGGGCTGCACCATATAGTGCGCCCTGCTCGCCATGCAAAATCTGGCTCAAGATCCAGCTCAACATCGCGCGTCTTTGTGTGGCTCGTTCTAAGCCAGACTGTTTAGTCCAGATGGGCAATATCGAAGCTGGGCAATAGATGTCGGGCACAATTGGTGTGTGTGTATTTAGCGGATCGAAGCTTTGGCTCCAGTTGATGGTGCCGTCATCGGCGGCCCACTGACCAGATTTGGCGGCTTCATAGAGCTTCGACATCGCCGGGTATTGGCGCAAGTAATTCCAGTCGTACAGCACTTGATGGTTGGCGGTCATGATCGACTTGTCGGCGCCTTTAAACGACTGCAATAGAAATCCTCGATAGGCTGGGCCGAGGAAAGATTTGAGCATCTTGATATTGCCCCGGGCTACAGCTTCCGATGCCATGGGCCAATTGCGTTCTAGCGATAGTAGCAACTGCGAAAATGAGGGCACGGTCATTTGAGATTCCTTTTGTTGCAAGCCAGTCATGCGTGATCGTCCGAGCCCAACAATATCAGGCTACCCCCACAAACACCACTGGAGGTCATGACGGCAGAAAGCCCAATTGGTGCCATAATCCAACAAAACATTTCAGGAGAGTCCAGCTGGGCCTGTCAAAGGTCGCCCTAAGGCAAAACCTTAAGGCGACGCTCTTTCCGTTTCGCCTTACCATTTTGTGAAGCTGCGTCATCTGGCACAATTTCCATAATTTCTCTTTTGGCCTCAGCGGCAAGAAAGTCTTTGAAGTGCTCAAGCAATTGATCTGGGCAGCAAATTGCTTTTGTTACTTCGCCCATAAAGAAGTTTAGTGCCATGTCTTCAGTCATCTCATGGCGGGCAATCACCGGCAAAACTGCGTTGTTCATCCAGCGATAGCCTTCCTGCAGGGGCAAGATGAACTGATTGCCTGGCTTGAGCACTTCCACATTAGTCACACCGGCCTGCACCAGATGATTGGTCAGGCCCTTCGATAAAGGCAAAATACTGGCGGCCTTGGAAAAATAGACAAATGCTTGATAAGTAGAACTTTCCGACACCTGAAACAGTTTGCGCCCGGCCAGGCCGACAGATTGAAGAGCTGCGTTTATTTTTTCCCAGGTTTCTCTATCGGCATTGCGGTCTTCAGCTTTAAATTGCAAAAGCAAAAAAGACTCTGTTTGATGCACATTCAAAGCTCGATATGCTTTCGACTCTTTCGATATAGATGAAATAACTTCTTCATCGCTCAGTTGATGAAACTGACTCAGTTGTCGCCACTTAGCACTACCGACAGTGCGGGCGTAGCTGGCAAATCTTGAGGTAAACAGCTTGAGAAACAGTGCTCTTGAATCTAACGCGATTGCTGGTACTAGCGACGCTGCAATGCTTACTGGTGGCTGATAAGTAGTAATGACCAATTCCTCTGCTGAGTACGTAGGGGTGACATTATATTTAGTGCCGGAAATTATTGTCATCTTAGTGCCGATTGCCAAAATGTTCAAGCTGAATATGTACGTGAGGCACCATGTATGATGTGCAATCGATATATCAACCCGGTGCTATCATAGGCTTTCGCCCAGGAGAACTTATGCGCACCATCTTTAGTCGTTCCACCGCCGCCATGTTTTTAGCCGCCATTGCCATTCAATCTGGGTTGGTTTCAGCCGCGCCGGTTTCGGCAACCGAGTTGGCACTGACTCCAGAACAAGACAAGGCCGTGGTGGCAGCGGCTCTAAAACATCTTGAGGCATTCGGGGGCAGGCAACCTATACCTGGTGCTTACATCGCCATCTATACGCCTGGTAAGGCACCATATTTTAAAGGTGTCGGTTTGGCCGACTTGAAGACCAAAGCAGATTTTCAAACGCCTGATCGATTTCGCATCGGCAGTAATACCAAAACTTTCGTAGTCACAGTTTTACTGCAGCTCCATGACGAGAAACTTTTAGACTTAGACGATCCAATCAGCAAATTCAAGATTGGCGTTGACGTACCTAACGGTGATCACATCACCATAAGACAGCTGGCCGAAATGCGCAGCGGATTATTCGAAGCCTACGACACTAAAGAATTTAACGCTCTCAAATTCACAAAGACGATGAGCATCTCGCCTGACAAAATGATTGGCTGGGGTGTCGCCCACAAGCCGCTTTTTGCCCCTGGTGCCCGGTGGAATTATTGCAACACAAATTATCTCATTCTCGGCCGCATCATCGAAGTGGTCACCCACGATACTATCGGTAATCAAATTCGCAAACGTTTGATTGAGCCCATGGGCCTGAAAGAAACTGTCTTTCCCGACACCTTCGCCATGCCAACTCCCTATGCCCACGGTTATGAATTAGACGCCAAAGGCAATTGGGAAGACACTTCAGAATCGGTCTCGCCGGCAATCACCTGGGCGGCAGGTAACATGATTTCGACGGTGCCTGACATGGCGCGCTGGGTCAAAGCCTACGTATCAGGAACCACCAACAGCCCCGCATCGCAAAAGGAGCGACTGCAGTGCATTCCGATTGCACCAAATACTAAAATGGCCTTTGGTCTGGGTGTGGGAAATAGTGCCGGCTGGTACGGCTATACAGGTGGGCTGCCGGGCTATAACACCGCCGCCTATTATCTGCCAGAACAAGACATCACGCTAATCACCTTCGTTACCGCACAAAAAGAGAAACCCTTCCCTGGTGTAGCCAATTGCATCATTCGCGACATTTCTCGCATCATTACGCCAGATAACGTGATGTTTACCGATGCTCCGCCGGCCAAGCCCGAATAAACAGCAGCTGGTAACTCAGCCAAGAAACAAAAGCCGACAGCCGACGTCTCAGACCTGAACGTTCAATATCAGCGGAGTACAAGAATGAGGCGATTTTTTGGCACCCTTTGTCTGGCGGGTTTGATGGCTGGCAATTTGTCATTGAGCTTTGTAAGCGAGGTTCAAGCGCAATCTTTTTCAGGAATAAATCTGGCCCCTGGCAGCATTCGTTCGTTTTCGCCCGACGGACTTCAGCGGTTGCGGTCGCGACGAGTGAGAGAGTTCGCTGACATTCCCATTGCTCCTCGAATTCAGTCTTTTAACACCACAAATGATTGGTCGGCGCTCCCAGATACAGTCGCTCGCTGGCCCGTGCAGAAGCTGCCCCTCACCGTCTTCATTGGCCCCGGCGATGGAATACCCGGTTACCGTCCAGCTTTCCGCGACATCGCCATACAGGCGAATGCGCGCATTTCTATTCTCACGCAAATTCGAGGCGTTCCATTTAGTGCAGCAGAGCTAAAGAAAATTGCCTTGCACGAAATCGGTCATGCCATCGGCATCAAAGGCCATTCAGCTGTGCCTTCCGATATTATGTACGCCGTCACTTCACCGGCGCAAGCGGCGACGCTATCATCGCGCGACATTAGCTCGGTCAATCAAATTTATCGGTCGTATCCTGCGGTCTCGCTTCAATAAACTAACCAAAGCAACCTAAACAGTTTTCAAAGTGTGCCCTCCAACCCTTGACCTTTTGACAATAGCGTTAGGCTAAGTTGAGT
>JADYXQ010000163.1 GCA_021772135.1 Candidatus Obscuribacter sp. | reverse complement strand
TCTTTTTTCCTATTTATTGCCACCGTGTATGGTTGCATTGGATGTGCCTGGATAATTATTGCTTCGGTATTCCCAGCTACACTTTCTAAAGAGGCCCTGGACGATCGAAGCCAAAACACAGAGCTACTCGGGGTTTGAGCTATAGCGAGGGGAATCCGCGAAATAGCCACACCTTTCCTCGAAAATCAATGCCCTTGCCCTGGCCATTGTTGTCGATATGGCTGGAATCAAACGGTCTCTCAAGTCCGGAGCGAAAAATCAGCCTGTCAACGTGGCCGTTTTTTATTTCAGCACGAGCTTGCCACTGAGTATTTGTGTTGACATAAAAAACGTTGAGCGGCTTGATTGTGGCAGGCCTTGCGCTTGTACCGTCATAGAAAAGTGAAAGCAGAAAAGCTAGCAAACAATATGGTGCGTAGTATTTGAGAAATGCTTTCATTCTTTTATCAGCTTGAGATTTTCCTGATGTTCCTTTACTACTGCCCATATGCCCGGCTCTACTCAAAGAGCGCTTCTTGTCTTGCCGCTATGCGCGGCGTGCCGCGTGGCTTAGAACATCGCCTACACCGTTGCGTCCGGCTGTGCCGCACTTCACTGGTTTATTGTCTCTCCTCCCCCGGCTTTTTTCAGGGAACCACCTCGGCGCCACCGCCATCAAGGCTACCCTACGGTGGCTGCGCCAACCTTGACAGCAGAGCCTAGGCGGTATCCCGTTTTTCAGCCGGTGAAGGCGCCGGAGACTGAGGTATTAGCTATGATAAATTACATTGCAACAACTGAAGAAATCGCTGAGGGAAAAGCTTGGCTTATGAATCAGGACGAACATGATAACCGCTGTGGTATTGGTTCTAGATGCAAAGAATGCACCGAAGGCACAGCTCATACTTGCAATACAGATCCTGGTAAGGGTTGCTCTCAGTGCTGCTTGGAGTTGACGATTGACGCTTATTGGGGTTTAGATAGCGAGGGAAATTGCGAGAACGATCTCGCTGTTGATTAGATTCAAATTTAGAGACGCCCGGGGCTTTTTGCCTCGGGTTTTTTCTGGCCGCACAGATAAGAAGAGCACGCCTACGCTGCGCTCCGTCTGACGACCCCCATCCCACCCCTCGCTGCCGCGTGACTCGAGTGTTACCTGGGTGGTTTATTTGGTTTTGTTATGACCAGTCGGTGATCGATCTGTTCAAGATTCAAAAAATGAAACCCCCGAGACAAGCTTGCCGCATGTGCTCGGGGGTTTCAGAGCCTTTATTCTAGGATGCTAGGAGTAAATTGTCAGCGACAACTATCAGCTGGATACTCACCAATCATCAGGCACCGCAATCAATGGGCGAACCTTTTGGTTGCGGTGCCTGATACTGATGATGATTGCAAACCCGACGCCTAAGAGGATTGCCCCAGTACCGGCGGTTTGCACAGCCGAACACTAGATCCTCTATGTAATAATAATAGTAATAATGATAATAATAAAAGTAGTAATAGTAAAACTGTGCTAAAATCAGGCAAATCTTGTAGGGGGATACAAAAGATGGCCAGGTCGCAAGCTTTAGATGCGGACGAGCTTTTTGAGACTGCAAACAGGCTTCAAGCCGAGGGCAAAGAAGTGACGGCCGTGAGCTTGTTAAATGCTCTTGGTCGTGGCAGCTTAACCACGATATACAGGCATTTAGAAACCTGGAAGAACTCACGGCCGGCGCGGCCGGTTTTGAGTAATAACGAAACGCCGGAGCTGGTGAAGAACGCTTTTGCTGTTGCGTGGCGAGAAGCCCGGCAAGAGGCAGCGTTAGAAGTAGAAGCGATTAAAACGAAAGCGGCGGAAGAAACTCAAGCGGCCATCAAAGAGTTTCATGGTGCTTTAGAAGCTATAGAAAAGCTGGAGAAAGAAAGCGACCAGGACGCCTCCGAAATCGAGTTGTTAAAGACACAAGTTGCCGACGCTCAAAGTCAGCTGGCGAAAATGGAAGCGCAAAGCGCCGCCAATGAAGCGACCGCGAAGCAATTACTTCAACAAGCAGATAGCCAGGCAAAAGAATTTGAGCGCCTTCGTCAAGATAATGAGAAGCAGCGGACAGAAAGAGACGCGGCAATAAAGGAGGCGGCAGAATTAAAAGGGCGAGCCGAGTCTCTGCAGCTGCAAAATAAAGAGCTTTTGGCGAAGCTAACTGATAAAGAGAAGCACAAATAAAAGGGCCGGGCCAGGGCCAGCTAATTTACTGCTTTTTCAGAAGCTCGTTTAAGTCAGCTTCGGCTCTGGCGGTGAAATCAGCGCCACGCGTCTCTAGATCGTGTTCGTAGTGATTCCAGAGATTATTGCCGTCTAAAATAGCGTCGTTAATCCACCAGTCTTTGGGTGGGATAACAGTGCCTGCATAGGCCTTGCTGTTTTTGGTCCACCAGGAGCCTGCGAATTCGGTTTGTTTGGCATAGGGGACATGGGCCTTTATATGTGGATCATTTGAGTCTTGGCTATCGAACTGGTGCGGGTCAATTGGGTCTTTGGCGTTTGGTTTTGGTTCTGATTGATACTTTTTGAAGTTATCCCAGCCGCCGCCGTTTTTGACGATGAATTTATGCAGGTCATAGGCCCAGATAGCCTTGGTCTGGTTGTCGACGTTTTTGTAGGCAGATTTGAATTGCACTGGCTCTTTGACGCCGTAAACGCCTAATGGTTTAGCCTTAGTGCCGCCACGTGCTTCGAAGATTTTGCCGCTTTTAGTGTCCTGACTCAAGGCAGTGAGTTTGGCTACGGCTTTGCTGTCTCTGCTAACTATTTCGGCAAACGCAGGAGCTTGGAAAAGAATGGTTAGACCAATTGTTAGGATGGCGGTCTTAAACATTTGATTTTCTCCTGCGGGATTTGACTTAACTGATCCATGTTTTACCACAGGAAATATGGAGTGGAGAGAGGTCAAAAAAACCGAAGGTAGCGGCAAGATTTTTGTGGCAGTGAGTTGACTGTTGCTGGGGTGGTTTTGCTCATCCAGCTCAAAAGCGAAGAAGCGACCCTGGGTGGTGGAGCAGTGAGTGGAGGGAACGAGGAAGCGACTTCGCGTTGCACGTACGAAGTAGGGCAGGATAAAGAGGACGCGCTACTTGATTCTATATAGCCGTTAAACTGCCATTATGGGCAGCGCTGTCGGACTGACATTTGGCAGGAAGTAGGCGCTA
>JADYXQ010000162.1 GCA_021772135.1 Candidatus Obscuribacter sp. | reverse complement strand
GGAGCGGCGTAGCCTACGGTGCTGTAGATGTCGCCATCGCTGTTGGCCCGAGTGACGCCGCCAAGGTCAATCACCTTGATGTCGTCTACTTCGAGCATGACGTTGTCGGGCTTGAAGTCGTTGTAAATCAGGCCGACGCGGTGCATGTAGGCGAAGGCGCCTAATACGCAGTGCATGTAGGCCAGCACTTCGGCGACAGGCAGCGGGCCACGTTCTTTGCGCAGGCTTTTGAGAGTGCGGCCGCCCACGTATTCCATCACCGTGTAGGCAGCGGAACCCTTGGCGTTAGCGTGCTGCACGCAGGTGTAGACGCCGACGATGTTGGCGTGTTTGACCTCCGCCAGGAACTGACGTTCCGCCACCGCTGCTTCGGCCAGGGCCTTGTCGTCTTGATTGACGAGACCCTTGAGCACCACGTAGCGAGCCAGCGTGATGTCCTTGGCGAGATAGATCCAGCCCATGCCACCAAAGGCGATGCAGCCGAGCACTTCGTACTGACCTGCCACCAACTCGCCCTTATCGAGGCCGGCAACGAAGTTGTATTTTGTCTGGCACTTGGGGCAGAAGCCCTTTTCGCGCTTGTCCAGCACGTTGCCGCAGGGGTCACCACTCTTCAGATAACCAGCGCAGATGCGCTTGGCGGCGGGCACTTTAGCTTCGGCCATCAGCGCCTTGAGCGGGTCGCTTTTGGCGATCAGGGGCACGGTCACCAGGCCGAGGCCCAGTTGGCGGTGGTTGCTGCTCACGCGGGTGCCGCGAGAGACGCGGGTGGCAGTGGTGGCTGCCACGCCGGAGAGGGCAGTACCGCTCGTCTTGTTGGAGCGGCTGCCACCGGTGCGGTGCGAAAGTCCGGGGTTGCCGGGCTTTGCGGAAACCGCAGCGGAGGCAGGTGCCACGGCAACACCAGATGTAGATGGCGCGTTGCCGCAGGTGTTGCAATAGCCGTCTTCGTAAAGACCGGCACAGGACGCGTCGGTGCACTTGGCACCGCTGACGATACCGGTGGCAACCGGGGCAGCGTCGACGCTGGCTACGGGTGCGGCAGTGGCAGCCACTTCGGGCGCGTTGCCGCAGGTGTCACAGTAGCCGTCCTGGATGACGCCCCCGCAGGAGGTCGCCTTGCACTTGTGTTGGGTCATCTTGAACCTTTCAGGGTATTGTTCAGGTTTGTCAGAGTTCTGACGGTGGCAATTGACTGAGCGAATTGGCAGTTCTTAACTCGGTTCATTCCAAAACCTTGTCTTGATACTGCTTGACCAGTTCACGCGCTCTGGTCATGGGAGTGGGCCGGCTGTAGAGCATCTGTGACACCGTGGTGAACAGTGCCATCAACTCCGCTTCTTCGGCGCGCTTGTCGGCTGCGGCACGAGCACGCAACGCTTCAACAAGACCGCGCATGTCGCGTCTTTCACGCAGCAAGGCGTCGTTGGCCTGAAAAGCAGACTCGGCCGCCGACTTGCGATTGACAGCCTGGGCCGTCCAGTTGGTCAAGCCGACTGCGGCGGCTTGATATTTGCCTTCCTTGATGGTGGTGCGCAGGCGTTCGAGCCAGCTGCCGAGTTGTGATACCACCTGGTCGGCAAGCGGCATGGTGAGCTGGTCTTCGTGATCGATCGTCACTTTGACCTTGCGCTCTTCCACAGCTTGCAGTGAAGCTGCGTGCGCGCTTTTCAGCTGTTCCAGCGCTTGTTCGGCTTCGGCGAGCTGTCCAATCACCTGGCTTTTCAGAGCCTTGACGTGATTGATACGCACTCGGCAAGCTTCCAACACAGGCCGCACTTCTGCAAGGATGTTGGCGCTGGCCGACAGCGGATCGCTATAGACGCTGGTTTTGGCGGCGGCCAGAGCTTGCTCTGCCTGTGCCAGTTCTTGCGTACTCAACGCTCCGAGGTCAGCAGCATCTTGCCGCAGACCTTTGATGTCGTCATCGAGCTTGATGATGTCGCTGTTGAGACTGGCCCAGGCGCTCTTGATTTTGAAGACCAGCTGATTGGCCGGCGTGAAAGCTTCAGCCATGGCCGCCAGCAGTCGATCAGACGTAACTGTTTGCGCCAGTTCGGCGGCCGTGAGCAAGCCGCGCTGTTCCAGAGGTACCGCCACCGGTGGCAGCTTGATGATGTTGAGCAGGTCGGTGACATCCTGCAATTTGGCTTCACGCCCCTTTTTTGGCAGGGCGGAAAGAATGGCGCGAGCAGCGCTCACCTGGCCGGTGAGCAGAGAGATCATGCCGAACAGTTCTTCGCAAGGCGGAAGAATTGTCCGGCACTGCTGCAGAGTGACGCCTGCGAGATTAGCGAAAGCAGGGCTACCGAGAGTGAGGTAGGTGCGCTGCGTGGTCAACTCCACCATGTTGGTGGTGCAGGTGGCAATCAAGCCTTCCAGCTCGATTACCTTATCTGCAGCTTCTTCGGCAGTTAGTGGAGAGTTAACAGTTGTGGTCAATTAGACCTCCGTCGGTTACGGGCCCAGGGGCCGAATAGAAAAACCTTGCATTCACTCGCCGGTGCGACAGGAGTGAACGCAGCTGTGGAAATCGTTGGCATCGCACTTGCCTACCGGCGTGCTTTGCGGGCGAGCGGTGGCGGCCAGCTTGCGCACGTCGGCGACGAAGGTGTCCACCATGTTGTAGTCCACCAGCCGACTGGTAGGGGAATAGAACATCACCAGCCGGCCGTTCAGACGAACGAATTTCACTTCCGCGGTGATGTGATGGCCGATCAGCTGACCGAGACGTACGGTGCAGTCGCCGCCACTTTCGGCCATCCAGGAGACGCGGTGGCCCCAGGCTGAGCGCAGTGCGTCGCGGGTGAATGCGTTGGCTTCGACCATATATTCCACCTGGCCAAAACTCGCATTGCCCGGGGCAATCTGGGCCAGAAGAGGCAGGGTGAGGCGGGCGGCAACTTGCGAGAGAGTTTCTTGCATGGTAGTTCCTTTCGATGGTTTTGACGGAGGGCAAGCGTTTCACCAGACCCTCATGCGGCGCATTTTTCCAATTCACTGGCGCGCCGATCTCTTAAGGCAATGCGCGCCGCATAACGCTGGTCGCCCTGGTCAGGGGACATCAGTGCTTCTTCGTCGCGCAAACGGTCAAGCGCTCTGTACACCTCTTCGTGCGGTGTGCCGGGCGGTAGACCCGCTGCAATCGCTTCTGTGGCCGCGTAGTAAGCGTCGACTATTTTGTAGTAGTCGGCCATCTTATAGGTGTCTTGACCAAGGCAGGCGGCTTTTTTATGTTCAGCCGGGCTGAGCTCGTCGTCAGCTGATGCAGGCAGCGTGGCAGCGTGGCGGCGCGGTTGGTGTCGAGTTTGTCAACGGCAAGGCGCACCCCGTCGTTGAAGAGTTGCAGAGGCAGACCGTCACGGGAGGCTTCGATCACCAGACGGCCCTGGGTGACGGAGCTGTGGGCGAAGCATAGGGAGCAATGGGAACGACTGGGTCAGACGCTGAAGTGATGCCACTGCCGGTGGTGTTAGCGGCAGCGCTGAAGCCATTGCTGTCGGCACGGTCCTCGGTGGAGTTTTCGGTGCTACCGCCGCAGGCTGTCAGCGCGAGGGCGATAACCAGGGCGGGAATTTGCAAAAAGTTGTTCATGATTTTGCAGGTGTGACCTCAGCCGCCTCTCTCTTTGGTCTGCTCGCCACGGCCACAACCGCACACGGTCATGATCAGTGCCGTGACGCCGATGGCGAGGCCGATCAAAACCGGTTCGTTAGGGTGATGTTGGTATACATGTTTTGATTTGTTTTCTCGTAGGTAGTGAAAAAAAGCACCCCGGCAGGGCCAGGGTGCCTCGCTATGCCGCAGCCGAAGCCTACTTGCGCTTCGAAGCTTTCTTCTTGCCGGCAGTCAGTTTTTCCATCAGCGCTTCACGCAACCAGGCCTTGAAAGCCAGGCCCGATTTTTTTGCGGCGTGCTCCATGGCTTTCGCTTGTTTTTTCGGTAGACGGGTGGAAAGTTCCACCAGTCCCAGGGCTTTGTCCACGGCGGCCGACAAGTCGGTTGGGGCGACGCGGGCGAACCTGATGTCGTTGCCGAGTTGTCCTGATTCCCAGGGGCAAACGGTTGCTGTGGCTGCTGCGGCCGCTTGTTTCGTCTTTTTCATACTTTCCTTATGCAGGTGGTGGGTGCAGGTGTTAGCTGCTGGTGGTTGATATATATCGGTCTAAACCAGGCGCAAATTCTCCATCACCGGAAATGTGTTCCAGTTATGGTCCAGGTCTTGATTGCAGGCGGCTTTCACCACTTCTACAATGCTGTCTGGATAGGCCAGGGCGAGACCAACGGCAGTATCTTGAACACAATGGCGCGACTTGACGCCGCAAACACGGAAGCGTCGCGGTTGGTAACCTTGCAGGTGGCACACGTCTTCGACGCGACTGCTGCCGTCCCAGGTGACTTTGACGCGCATGAAGAATCGCTGAGGGTCGCTCTCGTGCTGCTTGCGCGTACGTGCGGCGTCCATCAGACGTTGGTGAGTATTGCCGTAGAAAACCAGCGGATTACCGGTCAACAGCTCGAGTGCGACAATTGACCACTGGTCGTTGTTGGCCTGGCGAATTTCGCTCTCGACGGCGTCGAGAAGCCAGGACGCGAGGGCGGCAGCAAAACCCATTTGCATGTCCACCACCACAAGAATGCTTTCGCCGATTGCTGCACGCTTCATTTGGCCTCCTGTCAAAAAGTTGAAAATGACCGCGGCAAAATACCAGGCAGTTGAACTGTCTGAGTAATTTGCTGGGTGATAAAGCTAGAGATGCTTGTTAGGAATAACTCAGAGAGTTGGAGAGGAAAATAGAACTAATAGATAACCCTTACAGGCGAAGTAACTCACATCAAATATTGTTGCGCGCGCACCCTTTACAAGGAGTTACAGTGCTCTAATGCTTAGTGGCAACAGCTTTGCGGCTTTTGCCTGGGCCAAATTAGCTAGCGCGAAGCTATGGTCTATTTGTCAGCTATAATCGCTCCAGGTGAAGGGCAGCTAAGGCTGTTAAAATCTACGTGAATATTGCCGCCAAAATAAGTCAATAAATGGCCCGAGTTTGTGTGATATAGCGCTAGAGCATTAGTGGGTAAAAACCTGATATGCGGCCGGTTGAACCTTAAGGTATGCTTGATGGATGATGCCGCTTTAAACAATATTGATAGCAAACAAATTGCTGCTGCGGCGGCAAAAATTTCGCCGCCTCCAGTTTTGAATCGCGGCAAATTGTTGCCAAATGCTTTATTGGTGCAGTCGATTCTGTTGTGGATATTCGAGCTGTTTTGCACCGTTGCCATGCCGATATTGACCTACCAGATGCTTCTCAATGGTGTTTACACAGGTGCGCTTCTCTACTTGTGCTTTAGCCTTTATTTCATTTACACATTTGCTTCTACTTTGCTGACCAGCCCGGCCACCTGGTATGCGGTCAATTTAATCAACAAGCAAAAGTATCGTCAGGCCGAAAAAATTCTCGACTCTTCGCTCAAAAGTCTCAAATGTTTGCCCGTGCGCAAAGACTGGACGTACCTGACTTTGCAATCTAATTTAGCTTTGACTTACATGGCCACAGGGCAGTATCACAAAGCCGAATCTCTATACACCGATATTGTCGAAGGCATCGAGAAAAATCGTAACCAGGCAAAACACCCTCTGGCTGCGGTTTATTTCAATAATCTGGCTCTGGTTTATTTGCATCAAGAAGAGTTTGACGGTGCGGAACAGTTTGCCAATAAAGCCATGGCCATTTGGGCGGCCGCTCGCCCCAATGAACAGGCCGGAAAAGCCTATCCACTGGCCAGTATGCTTGAAGTGAATTTGTACAACGAAGATCTGGCCGCTTGCGAGCGCGACGCTAATGAGGCGCTCAAACTCTGCACGCAAGAGCAGCAACCGCCTTTTATCGTGCCTGAAAGCAGGCTTGGGGTGTATGTGCAAGCTTTGCTCTATAAATCGATTGTCTGCCTGCGGCAGGGGCGCAAAGAAGAAGGAATCGCTCTGGCGGATATGATCATCGCCGGAGATGAAGGCCATCTGTATCCTCACTTTGGTTACAGCATTCCCGGTTTGAACTATCTGGCCAAAGAGTTTATCGCCCTGGGTGACAATGACAAAGCCGAGCGCTTTTTAGAAATTGCCTACGAAATTTTAAAAGCGCATCCATTCCACGGCGACGGCCCGATTTTGCTCAGCACTTACGAAGCGCTATTGCTTAGCACTGACCGCAGCGATGAAGTGGCTGATTTGAAAAATTGGGTGCGGCCGGGACGTTTGATGCTGCAGGGCTGACTGGTGGAGCGTCCTAATGTTTTTTCTCGCCTAAGGAATTTTACAACTTATAAGTTGTGCGCGATTACAACTTATAAGTTGTAAAAAAACTCTAGACAGCAGATCATGACCCCCCGACCAAAAGCCCAAAACCACACCTTCTGCAAAAAATCGACAAGCCGGAGGAATAATCACCCGTAAGCGCACTCGCCCACGCCCCATGTATTTGACAGGCGCAGTTCTTCAGCTTCTTCCTCTGCGAGCAAATCTTTGTTGGCTTCGCAGTATGCCAAGATTTCTACAATAGCTTCTCTGGGAAAATTCCAAAAAGCAGTGGCCTCTTCAATCGTTTGTCTATCGGCCTGCATGGCGGCTAAAACGTCTGAAACCGGAACTTTGCTGCCCATAACGAAGAGCTGTTTTCGCCAGAAATGTTTGCTGGGAGTCAAAAATTTCCAATCGTTCGACAAAGAGCGCTCCTCAAAGCAATTTCGGAATTTATTTTATCAAATTATCGTGTGGTCAAACTTCGGTGCTGAAAAGTTTCCTGAGGGCCAAGCATTTCACGCGCCGTCAATGCTGCGGAAACATATGTGTTAAGCTCAGCATTAAGTCAGAAAGGAGTTGCTATGACTAGACGATTGAGCGCGGAATTCATTGGTACTCTCTGGTTGGTCTTAGGTGGCTGTGGCAGCGCAGTAATTGCTGCTGCATTCCCAAATGTAGGCATTGGTTTGCTGGGTGTCGCACTGGCTTTTGGACTCACTGTCCTGACTATGGCCTACGCTATTGGTCATATCTCCGGTTGTCACTTGAACCCCGCAGTATCAGTGGGTCTTTATTGTGGCGGTAGATTTCCAGGTAAAGACCTTGCTCCGTATATCATCGCGCAGCTGCTTGGAGCGATCGCCGGTGCAGCGATTCTTTATGTGATTGCAAGTGGTGCACCAGGTTTTGACCTTGCCGGCGGATTTGCCTCTAATGGCTATGGCGACCATTCTCCAGGGCACTATTCGATGACTGCAGCGTTTGTCACTGAAGCCGTGATGACTTTCGCCTTTCTTTTTGTCATATTAGGAGCCACGCACGGGAAGGCACCAGTTGGATTCGCACCACTAGCTATTGGGTTGTGTCTGACTCTAATTCATTTGATCAGCATTCCGGTAACAAACACTTCCGTAAACCCTGCTAGAAGCCTGGGGCCTGCCATCTTCGTTGGTGGTTGGGCGCTCAAACAGCTCTGGCTATTCTTTGTGGCACCACTTCTTGGGGCGGCGTTGGGCGGTTTTGCTTACCGATGGCTGGGAGCCGAAGATAAAGTTGCAATCACAGGCGAGTAGTGAACTGGGCCGCCTGAGTCGCCACCCTGTCTGTAATTTACTTTTGTGATGACGGAGAGCATTGAGCGCTCACGGTCTTCACCGGGAGGCAAGGGCAGCCCGCGAGCGTCTTCTCTGCGAAAATAAGTCTTAACCACTCCAGCTGTAAATTCAGGGTCACCATTACGGGCACACATCTTGAGCACGTCGTCACCGACAGAAAGTGGCTTCTCCTGGTCAGTGATAGTTAGCGGTTGGCACTGATCGGCTGGAATATTTTCGACTTTGAGCACGGCCAGGTCGTTGGCCTCATCTCGTAATTCGACTGTGAAAGGATACGCTTTGCCGCTGTCTTTAATTTGTTCGCTGGTTGATTGAATTTCTACCATAACTCATCTCCAGTTCATTATCTGGGAGTTGGGCTTTAGTCAATCGGGGATATTACGCTGAGGCACTTTTACCCATGGGGCGGCCTGGTGCTTGCAGATCATGACCCCCCGACCAAAAACTGAAAAAGCCCAACATTCCGCGAAGGTTTAGCGGCCTCTTCAAACGTTGGTCTATGCAGCTGCTAAAATGCAGGACATGAATGAACTAATCACTAAAACCTGCTTCTTATCTGCACCCGAAGCAGCCGACAAATTACAGCAAATACTGGCAAGCCGACAAATTCGCCTTTTTGCACGCATTAGTCATAGTGCTGCAGCGAAAGAGTCAGGGCTGGAATTGCCTTTTGAAGAGCTGTTTATTTTCGGCGACCCGAAGGTGGGCACTGCCTTAATGC
>JADYXQ010000161.1 GCA_021772135.1 Candidatus Obscuribacter sp. | reverse complement strand
TGGTCAGTTACCTGGTCAGTTACCTGTTCATCTGCGGGAGTAACTTTCGAATGCGTAAGCAATGTGGCGGAATCAGGCGTTGGCTTCAACTGAGTCAGACCCAGGCAAAGTGCAAACACAGCGGCAGCACTGGCCAACCAGTAATATTTTTTCTTCGAAGGCGGAGCAAACGGCACCACATTATTTGGCGGAGCAATTTCAACCGCTTTGTTCTGCAAAGCCAAAATTTTGGCTTCAATGTCGCCACTGAGATCGCGACTGAGTTGCACTTCGGGCACGCTTTTAACTTGCATAACCACAGAGTCAATTTCAGCCAACCTGGCTGTGCAGGCAGCGCAATCAGCCAGATGCCGCTCGACGGCCTCTGCCTCTTCGGCGCTGAGCTCAAGATCGTAGTAGGCATCAAGAGCATCTTCTAATTGTTGGCATTTGAGATTTGGATCTTGCATGTCTATCACCTGAATGTAGCGGGCAAATTAACTTCACTGGAAAAATAAGGAGCGAGCAATTCTTTTAGTTTGATACGACCATAATGGAGTCTAGAGCGTACAGTACCGATATTGGCTCCGACAATTTCAGCAATTTCACTGTACGAGAAGCCTTGCAGATCGTGGAGAATTAAAACGATTTTTTGCGCTTCGGGCAACTTATTGAGTGATCTTTCCACCATATTTGTTTGCTCACTCATATCAAGACTCTGAGAGGGATTGGGCTGTTCATCGGCCAGTTGCGAAACCGGCTGATTGATAATTCTGTCGCCTTCCTCTTCGGCCACGGTAGATTGCGGATCGAATGACACCAGAACCGTAGATTTTTTTCTCAACCTTTGCCTTAGAATGTCCATACAAAGATTGTGGGCAATGCGAAAAATCCAGGATGCAAAAATATTTTCGGTCCTGAACTTGTCGAAATTCTGGTGCACTTTGACAAAAGTATCTTGAACAACCTCCTCAGCTTCTTCGCTATTATTTAAAAGTCTGAACGCAATCACGAACACGCGGTTTTGATACCGCTTCACCAGAGTAGTGAAGACAGTCATGTCTCCATCCGCTCTATATTTTTTTATCAGGGCCTCGTCTGAAAGGTCCATAGTCTCCAACCTTGTGGGTGGTTATTAGGTAAAACGCTAAAACTAGTGAAAAAGTTCAAATATTTGAGTAAAAAAAGCAATAATTAACAGGAGTTAATCTAGTATACCTTTCTCGCTCCACCGGCAAATTTAAGATAACAGAGCCTACAATCAAAACTACTGTGCATTTGCACACTGTTCAGGAACCAAATATGTCGACGATTACCCAAAAGGCTTTGAGCCCCCTGGCCACACTTTTATTTAGCCTGGTCTGGCCCGGCCCGGTAGTCGCTGCTCCCGGCAGTGCCAAAGCGCCTACATCAGTAGATTACAAAACCCCGGGAAAAAAAACCGAAGACCTGCCCAACTTTCATGTGGTCCATCCTTATCTTTATAGAGGTGGTGAACCAACCGCCGCAGGCTTAAAGCTGCTCGGCCAGAAAGGGGTGAAGACAGTAATTGATTTGCGAGCGGCAAGCTTTCGCACGAAGGCAGAGGCAGAGCAAGCGCAGGCCCTGGGGATGAAACACATCAATTTGCCCATGAGTGCCAAAGCACCCACTGCCAGCCAACAAGCTACTTTCATTGCCGCAGTTGAAGAAGGCCAAAAAAGCAACGAGCCGGTCTTTGTGCACTGCGCCCACGGCTCCGATCGCGCCGGTTGCATGGTGGGCATCTGGCGTGTCACCCACGACGGTTACACCTACGCAGACGCCTACAAAGAAATGCGCAAGTACTATTTTGGCCCGCAATTCAGAGAGCTTTCCGGTGCGGTGCAGAAACGGGTGGTGCACTAACTCGCACTAACTTTAGTGATTACGGTCATACTTCGGCGTGGTTTCGGCTGGCGCCACCGGAGCTGCCGGCGTCTGCAGCTGTTTCAATTTCTCTTGAGCTGTTTTCGACCACGGATAGTGCCGCAAAATCTCTTTGAGAGTGGCCAGTACTTTGACATTGTCACCGAACATTTCAGAAAGTTTGATTTGATACCACAATGCTTGCCAGTTGGAAGGGTCCAGGAATAGTGCCTTTTCCACATAGTGCTGCATCTCAGGATAACGATGGGCACGATATAAATGCACGGCACAATCAATGTTTACATTGGCGTCTTGAGGCGAGAGTAGCAGGGCACGATCCATGGTTTGTTTGGCCGAGTCAGTTTGATTGTTATCTAAATAAAGCAAACTCCAATCAGCTAAGATTCTGCCTTCAATTTCGGTTTGCCCGGTCTTTTTGGCCAGCTCTTGTGCTTTGACGAAATAGTCATATGCAGCTTTGGAATGTTCCGGCCGACCTAAGTCTTTAGCCATCATGCGGCGCAAGTTACCAAAGCGTCCAAGCAGCTTGGCCTCGGTTTTCTTGTCACCATTGCCGGTGGCAATGAGCATCGCTTTGTTATAGCTTATCTCGGCCAGGCGAAAATCGCGTTTTTGCACTAGCTGATCGTCACCGGCAGAAATCGCCTGATCGATAGCAGAGCGGGTCTTAATTACGGCAGAGGTCTTGAGCAGCATACGCTGGAATTTATAATCAATATAGACAAGAAAATTTTCCAAAAATGGATTACCGAGAATGCCTAAATTAGAAGTCTGGAAAAATCCTGATTCTGATTTAGCCGGCTCTTTGGCCGAGGCCGGATTGGCCAGGGCGTAGGTGAAATCAACGCTCTTGACTAATTTGCTGCCGATTAAAACGTTGTCTACCTTGACCCGGCCAAGGCGAACCGGTCGACCATCCAGACCGGTTCCCTCTGTAGCGTGTCTGGCGGCGGCATCACCAGTGGTGTAACGCATGGCTACCGCGGCGGGCAAATTATTGAAGGCTGCCCCTGTATCGACCAGCATCATCACGTCTTCACGGCTATTCAATTTTACTTTAACTACCGGTGCGCTCTTTCTTGTGAATGACACGGTAGCGCAACCTTCGGGCACGACGAAACTGTCGGCGTCATGAAAACTAAGAGTGGTTTTGCCGTAGTCAACCGACACCACAAATTTAGAAATTACATTGGTGCCGATGATGCCACCCAGTCTGCGACCAAGATGCCTCGATTGCGATGAGAGATCTAATATACGCGCATCAATATCGTTAACGACAAGATTACCAAGTTCCAATCGGCCGATGGTGCTGATGTTGGTCAACACAGATCCGCCCAGGGCACGCATGCCGGCTACGCCTTCTTTCAATAAGTAACTTTCAGCTGCCACTCGTCGGTCGATAATGGTGTCACTGGCACCGGTATCAAATAAAAAGTCTAATTCTTCACCATTATTGAGGCGGCCTTTAACGAGAATTTCGCGCTGGCCGTAGTCAAAAGGCACATTAATAGTGCGGGTAAGGTGGAAAGTACCACCGGGGCGATCAAACTCACTGTCTTTAATATTGGCGCTGGCAGACAGATCTGACATTACTCTCACCAGTTCCATTTTGCCTTCTACGCGCCTGGTGAGCTTATGAGGATAGACCGTTCCGGCCGCCGGACTGTACTCGCTGTAGTCGATGGTGACCGATTTTCCTACAGAGTCGCCGATATTGAAAGCCAGTGATACGACCATGAAATTGTTTTTCTCAATGGCCAGGGTGAAACTATCTGCACCGTTTGGACTTCTAAATTCCACCAGCCATACCGGTGTGTCGCGATAGACTGTGTCACCTTTTAAAACAATCTGGTCGCGATTGCTCGATTGCACCAGGCGCAAACCTTCAAGCACGAAACTGGCCGGCAGTGTGGTTTCTAGATTAAGAAGCTTGGCCGAATCCATTTGCAAATCTTCGGATCTGGTACTAGATTTAGGGCCGGCTTTAATCCAGGGAATTTCGCCGTTGAAACCTTCCGACACAGTCACCGACTGAGTTGACTCAGCCTGTGGGTTGGCCAGCTGCGGCCCGCGTTCATGGTCAAGGCGCCAGCGCACACCCTTGCGCAAAAGGCGAAAAGAAGCGTCACTGTTGGTTGGTTCAAGGCGCTTTGTTTCAAAATCCCCATTGAGATTATCGTATTCACGGCCGTAGACATTGAAACCGGCAGCCAGCTGAGCCACAGATTCTTCGCCACCATAAGCGGTGAGACTCTTTGTCAGCAGGTCAAGCAGAGTAATGGAGTCTTTTGCCGTGACTTCAGCGGGCTTTGAGGGCGAATCTTGAGCCAGAGCAGCCAGGGGATAAAAACTACAAGCGTTGAAAGTCAAAAATGCTGCCATCACTGTTGAACAGGCGCGCACATCTGAAAACCGGCTCGTAGAGCTAGGCTGTTTGCTTGGCAGTAATGAGCGTTGGTTCACGAAAAGCAAATACTCGACTAGACCGAGACAAACTCTTTGCATTGACCTTGAGCGGGCAAGCTAATTTCGGGCATAGTTTTGACAGTGTTATAGAGCTTGAGCACCTGGGCAATCAGCTCTTCAACATTTGACAAAGGCACCTGATTGGCGGCGTCACTTTTTGCTTGATCAGGATTTGGATGCACTTCCATGAACATGCCATCTACACCAGCAACCACAGCCGCTTTAGCCAGGGTAGGAATGTACTGTCTCTGTCCGCTGGAGGCATCGCCGGCACCGCCGGGCAACTGCACCGAATGGGTAGCATCAAAAATAACCGGATAACCGGTTTCTTTCATAATCGGCACGCCGCGAAAATCAACCACCAGATTGTTGTAACCAAATGTGGTGCCGCGCTCAGTCAGCATGACATTTTCATTGCCTGAATCTACGACTTTCTTTACAGCATTCTTCATCTCACCAGGAGAAAGGAATTGCCCTTTTTTGATATTGACGCATTTGCCTGTTAGAGCAGCGGCAACGAGCAAATCGGTCTGGCGGCAGAGAAAAGCAGGTATTTGTAAAACGTCTAAAACCGCACCGGCAGCGGCGCATTGCTCGACTTCGTGAATATCAGACAGTACAGGCAAGCCGAGTTTGCTTTTGATATCTGCCAACATCGCCAGGCCCTTTTCTAAACCCGGGCCGCGAAAACCGTGTACGGCAGTGCGATTTGCTTTGTCAAAAGATGATTTGAAAACCAGATTGAAATCGTGCTTGGCAGAGAGCTCTTTTAAAAATTTGGCAGTGGTGAATATTGTTTCCCACGACTCAATTACACATGGTCCGGCGATAATCAAAAATTTGCCACCGGCCTGCACCTGATGAGTGCCCACTGTTACCGATTTACCTGCCATTTCTTTTCCTCAGCTCCCGCCGAACTAAATCAGTATTCTATTTAATAGCGGTAGCGGTCATTGTAGCAGTATGAGCTGCCTGCACCCGATACAAAGGCAGCAAGACGCTCTCAGCGATTGGCAATATGCCGTACCAGGCGATAAACAGTGTGCCCGGCTCTTTGTGACACAGGCATAATCAAACCGGCGCGAATCGCTTCTGCTAATTGCGGCCGCAAAGTTTTTATTCGCTTCAGCTGCCTCGGTCCTCCCGCCATCTCGGGCAGGGTCATACCGACAGGATTTTTATCGAGCAACTTGACCACTCGGTTCTCTGCCGGTTTGGCTTCACCAGAGGCAGTAGCGGCAACCGCCGGCTTTGCCGTACCTGGCGGCCTGCCCCGTTTTGGTTTAGTAGGGTCGTTGCTTTCTAAGGCCGATTCGGGCTGTAAAAAATTGAGGTTTTCTTCTTCTGACATCTACTCGTAATGTACCGCAACAATTGTTCTACTCAGCATATCGTATACCCGTACTAAAGAATAGTTACGGTTTGAGCCTATACAGCTGACCGGTAAGGGCTCTTCTTGTTATATTCCTGACTGTTCTTTGCAAGTTCGTAGCAGCGCACACTCGTTTGCAAATTAGTGAACACGACAAAAGTTAGTGACGGCAATAGAGGTCAGGACCTTGAGTATCGGCTCCTTCGTTTTTATGTTGCATAGCCATCTTCCCTTCTACCGAAAGGCGGGCATGTGGCCATTCGGTGAAGAAAGCGTTTACGAATGCATGGCAGAAACATACATTCCTCTGCTTAATGCCATCGACGATCTTCTACAGGAAGGCATCAAAGCCAAATTGACGATTGGTCTGACACCAGTGCTTTGCGAACAACTCGCCGACGAGCACCTAAAGCAGGGCTTCGAAAAATATGTCACTTTGCGCATCAAAGCCGCCAAAGCCGATGAAGCCAAATATGCCAGTTTCGGAACCAGTCCA
Source organism: Candidatus Obscuribacter sp. (assembly GCA_021772135.1). Classification (GTDB taxonomy): domain Bacteria; phylum Cyanobacteriota; class Vampirovibrionia; order Obscuribacterales; family Obscuribacteraceae. The sequence goes on along the minus strand of JADYXQ010000161.1, from coordinate 5,042 downwards.
AATCCTGAAAATCATCACCTGGCCAAATTCTATTTAGATTGGTTCACCGCCATTCAAAGTGATTTTGCCAACCGCTGGAAGCGCGACATCATCGGGGGCTTCAAAAGACTGCAAGATGCAGGCGCCATCGAGATTACAACTTCAGCCGCCACTCACTGTTTTTCACCGCTCTTAAGCGAAGACTCTTCAATTATTGGCCAGTACAAAACCGGCGTTGCCAATTACAAAAAACACTTCGGCAAAGATCCAAACGGTTTCTGGTTGCCCGAATGCGCATACAGACCAGCTCAAGGCGAACGGGCCGGAATTGAAAAATGGTTATTTGAAGCAGGCTTGAAGTATTTCTTCACAGAATCGTTCGTCATTAAGGGCGGACAAACTGCAGAAGTACGACGCGTAGTCGGCCCATACGGATCTGTCGAATATGTGCCCTCTAAACAAACCGGCAGTACCGGCCTCGATACATTTGAAGCCTTTTGGCTGAAAGAATATCCAATTGCCGTCATGGGTCGTCATGAACAAGCCGGTTATCAGGTCTGGTCTGCAGATCAAGGTTATCCAGGCGACGGCAACTATCGCGAATTTCACAAAAAAGACGACAGCTCCGGTCTGCACTTCTGGAAATTGACTTCAAAGAGCACAGATCTGGGCGACAAAGAGCTTTACAACCCTGAAGCAGCCGCCAATCGCATCAAAGAAAATGCTGACCACTATGTCGGTTTCTTACAAGAATGTCTGACCGACCATTTGAAAGCTACGGGCCGCCCTGGCCTGGTAATGGTTTCATTTGATACCGAGTTATTCGGGCACTGGTGGTTTGAAGGCGTAACCTGGCTGAAAGAAGTAATTCGCAAATTGAAAAATTACACGGCTGTGAACATGCAGACAGCCACCGAATATCTGACTGAATCACCGCCTGAGAAAACCATCAACTTGCCCGAATCTTCATGGGGTTCCGGTGGGCATTATCAAGTTTGGCTCAACAACGACACCGAATTCATGTGGCCGCAAATCCACAAAGCTGAACAGCAACTGAAAGAAGTGATGGAGCTGGTCAAAGCTCAACCGAAAGATGCGGCACTAAGTAAAGCAGCCGAGCAATTAGCTCGCGAATTGCTTTTGCTTTCTTCGTCAGATTGGCCTTTCCTGGTTACTACCGGTCAAGCCAAAGATTATGCCATTGAAAGATTTGATGGTCACGTGGAACGTTTCAACAAGCTCTACAACATGATCAAATCTGGTCATATACAGTTCAACGAAATTGCGGCTATCGCTGATATCGATAACTGTTTCTCGGAACTGAATTTAGCCAACTTCCGTCTGGAAGAAAGTGAAAGCATTGCTTCCGGCATAGCTAAATAATTGACATTAGGTCCACTAAATTGAAAACTGAATTAGAGAAAACCGACACTGCGGCCGCGCCGGTTCCTGCTCATAAAAAGGACGATGCTCCGATGAGACTTACTCGCACCAAGATTATCGCGACTATTGGCCCGGCCTGCCGAGCTCCAGAAAAACTGGCCGAAATGATTCGCGCCGGAATGGACGTAGCCCGCATCAACTGCTCCCACTCCACACCCGAATTTATCGAATCTGTTGTTGCCGACGTGCGCGAAATCAGCGCCAGATTAGATATGCCCGTTGGCATTTTGCTTGACTTATCCGGTCCGAAAATTCGCACTCGCAAGCTTAAAGACGACAAAGCCGTCAAGCTTGAAAAAGGTGCGAAGTTTACTCTCACCAGCCGCAAAATCGAAGGCACTGAAGAAATAGTCAGCACCAACTATGAGCCTCTAGCTCGCGAAGTTACGCCCGGCGCCACAATCTTGCTTGATGACGGTTTGATTGAACTACGTGTTTTAGAAGTAGACGAGACCGACGCAGTTTGCGAAATTATTATGGGCGGAGTGCTCAAGAATCATCAAGGGATAAACATCCCCGGTGTAAGACTTTCCATTCCGGCATTGACCGAGAAAGATCGCGAAGATCTAAAAGTCGGCCTCAAATGCGAAGTAGACTTTGTCGCCCTGTCATTTGTGCGCGATGCTCAAGATATTATCGACTTGCGCGAACAGATTGGCGATCACTGGCCACCAGTGATGATTATCGCCAAACTGGAAAAACCAGAAGCTGTAGATCATCTAGAAGATATTCTTCTAGTCACAGACGGCGTGATGGTGGCACGTGGCGATCTCGGAGTGGAGATGCCACCAGAAATGGTGCCGCCAGCTCAGAAACTAATTATTCGCCGCGCTAACGCTCACGGCAAACCATGTATTACGGCAACTCAAATGCTTGATTCTATGGCTAACAACCCCAGACCGACACGGGCGGAAGCTTCTGACGTAGCCAATGCCATTTTTGACGGTACCGACGCGGTTATGCTTTCTGAAGAAAGCGCTATGGGTGATTATCCGGTTGAAACTGTGATGATGATGGATCGTATTGCTTTTGCCGCAGAAAGCAGCCAGGATCGCTCTAAATTGCACGAACACGAACTCGGTTCATCGGCTCACGCCATTGCTCACGCAGCCTGCGCCATGGCCGTCGATATGCACGCCCGCGTCATTGCTACTTTCACAAAATCTGGATCGACTGCTAGACTGATTTCGCAATTTAAGCCGCCATGTCCGATTATTGCATTGACTCAACAAACACATGTTTATCGCCAACTGACCTTGACCTGGGGCACCACTCCACTAATGTTGAATGAAGTTTCAGATTCAGAATCGACTATGGCATTAGTGGAAGAGACTTTGCTCAAGCGCAATCATGTGGCTCCGCAAGACACTATTGTTATTACCGGTGGATTACCAATTGCTGCTCGCGGACCGGCCAACTTCGTCAAGTTGTCTGTGGTTTCGCCTAGAACTCAAGCAAGTTTCTGGCAGTTGAAGGGTATTTAGCCTTTAGCCTGCTTTCTTTGCTTTGTTTGCGTCCGCTGGCTTTGCGCAGGATAAACGCAGTCCACTAAAAGTTGGTTTAGTCATGGTTGGTCCGGTCAATGACAACGGCTATAACTACGCACACAATCTTGGCCGCCTTTATTTACAGGCAAATTTAAAAAACGTTGAAACAACCCTTGCAGAAAATATTCCCGAAAACTCTGAGGTTGAGCGCGTTATGGAAAAAATGATCGCAAAAGGCAACCGCTTAATATTTTCAACTTCGTACGGTTATGTTGAACCAGCGGAACGTTTAGCCAAACGACATCCAAACGTAGTGATCATACAAACCTGGCGCCCTTCGTGGATGTTCTAGGTTGCGTTTTAGACAGCCCGATGACAGTTGCAAAAACAGCAGAAAAACAACACATAATGCTGGTTGTTCTCAGGCTGATCTTCAAAAAGTGTCTCCAAATTATTGCCTGACTGGCTCGCGCTGGAACTGGGACACCACCTATTTAAAGATCGCCAAATCTGTATAGGAGGGCCGGTGGATGTATTCAGTGCTCTAAATGCGCGGATATCCGGCGGTGAGTTTACACGGCATATAGCCCAGACATCCAAGTGGTGGCATTGAATTTGGGATGTCGTTTTGAGATGTTTTTAAGTGGGGTGTTTTTAAACAAAGGTACAAAAACTCTCACGGATTATCAGCCACTGAGTCTGATGCCTGTCAGCCCTTCGGACCTTTTTTTTGAGCCAATTGTGCAGATTAGCCTCGGTGGTTTTATAACGCTGGGCAATGAACTTCTGAGTGGAGTTGTTTGCTAGCAAGCTTTCTATTTCAGGACGACAGATGTCTAGCTTGCTCTTGCCGGGGCCTTTTGGTCGAACGAGCTAGCCCCCTGTCTTGAAACGCAGGGCTTCCTTGGTCCGCTGTGAAATGAGGTCGCGTTCAATCTTGGCCGCCATTGAAAATGCCATGGCGATGATTTTGCTTTGGTTCGTTTTGTCGAGCTGCACTTGATGATCGTTCCAGCGAGCGAGTAGCTAACTCAGCGGGATAGCTACTTCCCAAAATTTAGCCTTTGATAGAGCGCTAAATTGGGAGTATCAAAAATGCTTCTATAGGTTACAGAGATGTGGTCTTACGAAAAAGCTATGAGACTTTTTGTACCTCCGTTTAAGAATACCCAATAAAGAAGGTTTCTGGGGTGATGATGCCATCAGCAACTTTTTCAAAAACGTCAGCAATAGCTTTGTAGTGCCGTTTTGGAATGCTGCCATGGCGTTCGACTTAATAAGAGCGGGGCTCTTGTTGGTTGTGGCTGGAATGTTAATCGGATTAGGAGCATCATTTGTCTTGCCCAAGAAAAAAGAGACGCAATAACGCTTGCGTTGTCAAGGGGGATGGCGTGTCATGCTTAATCCTTATGCCGCCTAAAAAAGTACTCGCCGTCATTTCGTCCTCGCCTGGCCCAGAATTACTGCCCGAAATTTTGGAGTATTTTGGTGACTCGGTAACTGTGGTGCACAGCTTCCCGGCGGCGATGGACCTTCTACGGTCTAGTCGTTTTGATCTCATCATTGCTGATGTTCATGTGCATGATGATAGCGACAGCGCCTTTCTACATAGCATGTTTGATTTTTTGAGATGGGTAAAAGGTGATCCGCTTTCTCGGCCAACACCTTTCGTCTGCTACAGCTATAGAGATACTGACTTACCAAAGTACCTGGGTGAAGCAGCGAGTACTTCGGCGCTTGTCTTAGGTGCGCAGAGCTACATGTCTGAAAGCAAACCCCACTCAAACGATATTCGGCAGGTAATTGAATCGTTGTTGCGCAAGGGGTACGACGAACTGAATTACAATAAATCATCGAAAGCGGACGGCATGTCACTGGAAGGGTTAGAAGTGGTGCGGCAGAAATTGCTTGAGGACATGGACAAAGTGCGAGCGCTAGTCGGTCCTGACATAACCAATGAAATCAACCTTCTCAGAAGCGGGCTAAAGGGCATCGAGGAACTGATCGAGCAAGCCCGGAAGAACGGGTCTGACATATAGGAATCCAAGGCGCAGCGCAAGTGGTGAGTCGAAGGTGGTAGCATATCTGTTCTGCAGCCGCCATCAATTGTTTATGAATAACAATAATGCCTTC
>JADYXQ010000160.1 GCA_021772135.1 Candidatus Obscuribacter sp. | reverse complement strand
CTGCAACAATCGTCGGGTCAATGCTTTCGACCCCCGCGGCAGCCGCCGCTGGGCTTGCTGAACTCGCAAAAAGAGAGAGCCATGCTCTACATCATCGAATTTCTGATCGTCGTTTGCGTCATCGTAGGTGCTGCGCTCTATGGCATTTTGCTGGTTAGCCCGCTGCTTAGCGTGCTGCTGGCATTGTGCCTGGCCGTGTGGCTGCTAAAGATTCAAGCCCGTGGTGGTCTCGCCATCATCGGTTCCACCTACGGCGTGCTCACCCTCGCCACTTACGGTATCTCCGCTTTGAGCGGTTGATGCCTGAGGAGAAGTTCAACGAAATCCAGCCTGACAGCAGCTTTTACGAGCCGGCAGCTGTCCAACAAACCCTGCAGTACTCTAGCTGCGGGGCCAAGAAACGAACCCTGGAAAATACCATCATGGAAATGATCATCGCCGAGTTGCACGAACAATCGAAAAACTTGCGTTACCGCGCCCGCATCGCCTTGCTTGCCGCCAAGCAGCTGCAAGACTACCGGTCGGTCACGCTTTCGGTCAAAGACGAAGCCGCCGTCAAGGCTTTGTACAGCAACAAAGGCCTGGCCAAAGAGCTCAGCGCATTGCGCCTGCTCGCCGTGGAACTGAAAATGTCGGTGCGCGACAATTCGATGTCGTATCCGACTCCTGCCGCTCTGCATCGCCGTCTTAGCCGTGCTTGCGAAGTCTCGGCAGTAGCCATCGAAGCTGAAGCTCGCCTTCTGAGCATCACCGACGGTGACTGCAAGATGTACCGCGCTTTGATGAGCGAATCGGCAGCTTTCCGTCTGGAAGCCGAAGCGCACATGGACAGCGCCAATGACTTTGAGCAGTCGCTTTCGGACGGCGTCAGCAAGCCGGGTCGCGGCAAGTAATTGCTTCTTTGACTCCGGGCTTCGGCCTGGAGTCTCGAATTTTAAGTCAACAAAACAAGAAAGTAGCTGCCCATGCAACTATTCAAAGGCCACTCTGGCCTAACAACCAGGGGTGTGGAAAGTTTCGACAGTGAGCGCATGTATTTCGGCGCGCGGCACATCGATTTTCACACTTCTCTTTACACCACCCGTGGTGCCACCTTCGGCAACAGCCTGATGTTCGGCCAGCTGATTGAAGGGCTCGACAAGGTTCACCGTCTGCATGGCTGCCCGGTGGATTCACATCAGGTCAGAGCCATGGATGCTCTGATCGCTCTCGAGCTGCCTCTGCAAGAAGGCGGTCAAGTCAGCTGCCCGGCCAATGTCTTCGGAGCCAAGGTGCTCTTCGGTCACGGGGTCGGCACGGTCTTGCGCGACGAACCCGAAACGCGTTCGTTTCATGCCCTCGTGGTGCTCAAGCCCGGGCATTTTGTCGAACTGGTTCAGACCTATATGGTCACGCCAGTCCCGGCGATTCTCCCGGTTTCGGTTGCCAGCAAGCGGCGACAGCGTAAGTCGGCGGCACCGGCAACTGCCGCTCCCGTGGCCGAAATTCGCACGCTGACGACGCGGGTGTCTTTCGACGGCGAGAAAGTAACCATCTCGTAAGGCTCATCGAATCGAATTCGGTCCAATTCCGAATTATGAATCAAACCCAACCCAACTCAACTAATCCTGGAAAGGAGGTAACAATATGAAAATCTTCGGTGGTACCAAACGTGGTGTCAACTACTATGACAATCAGGTCACACTTGGCTCTCTTCAGCTTATGGTCGACCAGAGCGCAATGGAGGCTGGTGTTGCTCGAGAGGTGCTCTACCGCGCCAATCTCGTCAATGTCGGCGGCAAATTCATGCTCACCGCCGATGGTGACTGCAAGACCGGCGACGTCACGTTCAGCAATCAAGCTGCCCTGGTTTTCGTCGACGCGCACCTGATGGCGTACGAAGACTTCGTACTCAAGCCCACCGGCGTCTGTGCCGCACCGTTTACCGAGTCGAGAGCCTATATTGTCTCGGCCATGCAGTCGCCTGCGGCCGCTATCTACCACCGCTTCCATGGCATGTTCGTAATGGAGCCGGGGTCGAGTTATGAGATTTCGGAGAGCTACATGCGCTTCGGTCTTCTCGACTGGATCGACCGCCTGCGCGGCGTTCACAAGGGTCGCACACGCTTCACCGTACGCCGCCTGGTCTCTTACGATGGTTACGGCGTCAAAATCGAGGATCTGCCCCTGGAACGGACCGTCAGCGGCAGTTAGGCAGGTAAGCCGGTAACAGCTGCCTGGTCACTTCTTTCTCAGCATCCAACTCAATGAGGTAATGCCATGAACAAAGTCTCTCAAACTCGTGATCTGCGCGTGCTTGTCGCCAGCTGCCTGCCTTGCAATCTGGCGGTGCCGATTCTGGTGGCGGTGCTTGATCAAGATTTGGCCAGGCTGGCTGCCATCAACAAGATCATGGGCAACATGTCGGCTCAAGAGGCGCATGCATCTCTGAGCGACATCAATGCCACCATGAGCTTGCTCGGTTTGCGCAGCAAGAAGTACGGCGCCGACCTGCTCTGGTTCTCCTTCGATCCGCTTCCGCTGGGGAGCTATCGCGGTCGGCCAGGAACGCTCTCGCTGTTCGCCGCAGTCGGTGACGGCAGCGTGGTTATGCTTTCCCCCGGCGCTCGTCAGATCGGTCGTGCCGATGACGGCGAAAACCAGGCCTTGCTTGTGCGTGCACCCGCTCGCCAGGTAAGTCCTCAGTCTGTGCCAGCGGCCGATGCCCTGTTGCAGATTCGTGCAATTCTCGTCCAGCGGCTCAACAACGTCGATTGGGCTCACTCTTTTGGTGACTGAAAAACACCGACAAACTTCCAACCGGAAAAATTATGCGACGTCTTTTGCAATACGTCTTCGCGGCTGGCCTGATCGCTGGTCTGGCTGCCGCTTTCCTCGCAACACCCTTCACCGGATTGATGGTGCTGGTGTGCTGCGTTCCACTCACCTTCGCCTGGCCGGCTAACTCCGTTTCGGGCTTGCAGGCGCTCATGGTGATGCTCGCGCTCATGTGCTTCGTCGGCACCATGATGACTGCTGCCTGGTATCCCTGGGCTGGCGTTGGTGTCTTCGGATTCCTCTCTGCTACCGTGCGCATGCAATAGTGCTCGCGGTACGCAGTTAAAGAAGAAGCAGGAGTTCACTCGCCTGCTTCTTTCCTTCAACTGAAAACCTACAACCATCAATCACTGGTGCTTGCTATGAATAAATCGACAAGCGGAATATTGCTTGCCCTCACACTGCTGGGCATTTTTGCTGCTGCTGCCGGCCACAACATTTGGCCTGAGCATGCTCCGCGTTTCTTCCTCCTGTCCATGCTGCTGATGCCGGCCATGTGTTATCTGGCTGAGCGTTTCGACGGAGGCATTCCTGCCTTCTACGAGGATATTCACCGTCCGAACAGCTGACCGACAGCGACTTTTTCTTCCGATATCGGAAGAACTTTTAGCAAGGGCCCTCCCGGGGCCCTTGTTTTTTCTTCGCGTGTAGTAGACCGGTCTGTTACAAAGCAAAGAAAAAAGAAAATAGCAGCGTCAGCTTTAACAAATGGCGTAAAAGCCAGGAGAATCGGTTGTGAGCCGATCCTCCTGGTTGGTTATTCAGTTAGAAGAGGTAGTCGAGAATAGCCACGCCATCGACTTCACCGAAGCAGACAAACGCTGCCGTCAGAGCAATGGCTCCGGCCCAAAGAGTGACCTTGAGCAGAGGGTGCATCTTGTTGGCCAGGCGATATTCACGCTCGCGCTGCTTGACCTTTTCGGCGAAAATCTGTTGCTCAGTCTTGCCGAAATTGAGTGCGTCTTCTGCAGCTTGCCGCTCCTCATTGACACGCTCTGCCGCACGGCGCTCTTCTGCTGCCTGATGCAGTTCGGCAAGGAAGAGATCGCTCCGCTTGTTGCTCCCGGCAAGATGTTCCGCCATGCGCGCATTGAAGTCGGCAAGCAAGACCTCATTGACTACGCTCATTTCTTGCCGAAGCTTGGCTCTGGCTTCAGCCCCTGCTTTGCGGATGGTCGCTACTGCCGCCTGATAGTGCGGATTGTCGTCCACCAGCCTCTCGCACATGCGGCGCAGGGCGAAAGCACTGAGAGTTTCTGCCGTCAGTTCGAATTGCATGCGCTCCTTGAAGAAGGCGAAAAGCACCTCTTCAGACAGGTGAGCGAGGACCAGCACTTCGTCATATGCGGCATCGCTGAGCTTTATGCAGGTCATCTGCGCCAGAAATTCAGTCAAGGCGGTGCTGTAAGGTTCGGAGTCGAGGCGCTCCTTGTCCACGGGCAGCGTGTGATAGACGTAGGCTGAAGGCCGCGGTGCTTTGAGCTTCCGAATCAAGCTGCGGCGGTAGCGAGCGTCAGAGAGCTGAGCGTGGTCAACGACGATTTCCTTGGGCTTGAAGCTTGACTCTTCACGCACCGTGAGCAGGTTGAACTTCTTCAGATATTCCACCAGGGTGCGCATGAAGTCGCTGTCTTGCCGGGCCCTGTTGAGCAGTGAGCTGTAGATGTTCTGGAAGACGGGGAAGAGCCGGGTGTCGATGGTTGCAGCGGTGTTGGTACCGGTCATGGGTATCGTATCCTCTTATTTGGCTGTTGGGGAATTGGCCATCATTGAAGACAGCCAGGCAGGTCGAATTAAAGTCGAGTTAGCGGTAGTCAGAGAAGGTCAAGCACCAGGTGTTGCTACTTTTTTTCTTCGTCATGCTGAAAGGCATGGCGATTTACCCAAGCAACTGCCACGGTGGAGACAACGAAAACCAGGTGCACGGAAATTAGCTTGGTCAGGTGATCTGCACTGGCACCATCAGCATTGACGAAAGCTTCTAGCAAGTGAATACTCGATACACCGAGAATCGACATGCTCATTTTCACTTTCAGGGCACCAGGATCAAGGTGATCAAGCCAGGTGAGTCTGGGTAGGTAGGTGGACAAAGCGGCATCTTCATGTGTACTTCTGATGAACAGCACGTAGCCACCAATCATAATCATCACGATCAGATGGCTGACCATGATGATATCGAGCAGATGCAGAACGGTCACCAGCACTTCGGTGTTACTGTATGACAGCACGTTGAGCACTAGCGACGCCGATTGCACGCAGAATCTTACTGCATACACCGCCAGTGCCAGGGTCAAGCCCAGGTACATGGGCAAGAGGAAAAACCGGCCACCGAAGACGATTTTGTCGAAGAGTGTTTTCATTCAAGTTCCTTTTGCTGTTGACCGATGGCGTCGATGATGCTTTCAACTTGCAACCACCGCTGCCGATCGCTTTCTTTGACGGCCTGAAGAATCAGGAAGCGCACTACGACGGGTGAAGTTAGTTCGTTAACCCAGAGTTTGCTCAGGCATGCGAACAAGTCGTCAGCCTTAAGGGTCGCCAAAATAGGCGGATGGCTAGCTTGCATTTCCCGGCGCAGAAGGCAGTAGAGGTTGTCTGCTACCACAGCCACCACTTGCTCGCGAAGCAAGGGCTCGTCAATCAACCTCTCCCGGTTGAGCGACAGGCTGTTTCGTACGTATGGAAATTTGCTCCACTGCACGAATGTCACTTCAGTGGCGAGATCAAGGCGCCTGAGGTGAGTGGTGAGGCTTTGAAAAGCGCTCTGGTCAGAAAGCCTCAAATCAAATAGCTGATTGACCAGATGTTTGATCAAAGCTGGAAATTCGCGACTGACAAATTCGTTCATTTTAAACTCCTCTGAAAAAGATGTTTGCTTGTTGCTTTAGAGCGGCGGTTTTCTTCAATGCGCTTCACTCGCTGCTCCAAGTGGAAGGCCACCGTGCAGTCAGCACCAGTCGCCCGTTGTTTTAGCCAGTTGGCCACAAATGTCAGGTCGTGCTCGATGCCCGGATAATCGATGTTGCTGCCAAAATTTCCCATCAGGCTGAGAGCTTTGGCTCTTTGCCTCAATGAGTGTGCGAAGTCAGGCTGGCCGGACCGTCCGTAGAAATCAGCCAGGGCGGATAGGTCGCGAGCGAGATATGGGGAGTCTTGACCCAGGGCTTGCTCGGCAATGATCAGCGAAAGTACAAGATCACTGTGCTTTTGATAGCGATCAATTCCTTCCTTGTTATGGGCTAACTTAGCTAAAGCAAGCATCTGCCCCGTTTCGTCATAAAGCTCATCACTTGCCGGTCCGCAGCGACCAAGTATGAGCTTGAAACGTTTTTCCATGGAGGCAAAAGCGTCGCCGTAGCGTTTCAGTGATTCAAGAATGTCCGCATGCAAAGCTAGCTGGTCACGAGTTTTGTCTGATGATGCTTGAGAATTTCCCATTATCACCAGGGCTTGCTCTACATATTGAAGGGCGGCAGTAATGTTGTTCGCCTTTTTATGGAGAGTCGCCAGACCTACTAGTACTTCTGCGTAGCGTTGATCTTCGCCGAAGTTGTGTTTGACCAGCCTGAGTGCGTAGTGATACCACCCTTCGGCTTCAGTGAAACGCAATTGTTTGCAAAGTAACTGCGCCAGGTGAACCACGTTGCCAACGCGGTAATAAGAGTCGACCCCATATAGGTCTCGGTCTTTCTTGATAAAAGATCTGAGGAAATGTTCTTGTCTCTCTTCGCCTCCCATTGAGCGGGGATCTTTGTAAGAAAATGATGACTTGATCACGTCAAACAGCATGGAGCTCGTGGGCTCATACCATGGATCTCGCCATTTTTTGTAAATTTCCATAGCAACTAAAATTGCTACTCCGTATGACGACATTTTGTAACTCCTTAATAAGGAATTGTGGGTATCCTCGAAATTCCTGGCGCCAAAAACTGACAGCTCCTCGTGAAAGGATACTGAAAGGTAAAGACAGGCTGGCAAAGAATTCCGAGCGTTAGGCTAGGGTTGAAAAGTTAGTTGTGGAAACCGTATTTGGTACTAAAAGGAGAGGTTGCCCCGGGTTGATGAATGAAAAAGACGAATAATATTCATAGATCTACTCTTCGGGCCGGCTCGAGTCAAATCTACGCGTAGTCAAATTTGATTGCCCAAATTTCATTAGTCGTAATAGCCTGAACGCGTCAAATTAGCGCATTCTTGGTCTGTGCATTTGATCGATTTCCAAAGCTTTTTGCCTCAAATGCGGTGGCATTGATAGCAATCAAATGCGAGCAAAATGATTAAACCGTAGCTAGACAAGTTGGCGCGACCGCGCTCACACTTTCATCAACCTTCCAAAATCTCAAAACGTATGTATACAAGCAGTCTTAACGCTATGTAGGCGCGGCCGCGCTACAACGACGGCTGGTTGAAAGATAGGGCAAATCGCCACCGCATATGCCACCATGAAGGTCGTCAAGCTGCCATCACATGCGCCACTATGAAAGTTAGACGCAAGAATTGCAGAGAAGTTTGGAATGACTGAAATTCGCCCAAAGCGCGCATCCTGGGCGAAATGCGACTTACCAGTATGGTTGGGGTAAAAGAGCGATTACGCTAACATTTCTGTAGAAACAAGAATACGACATGGTGCAAACTAAACAACCAGAAACAGTGGTTGTCTAACCCGAGCCGCCACCACAGCCACTCCAGCTGGGATGTTGGGGCGTGTGACTCAGTCACTAATTTTTACTTTTTTTCTGAAATCGAAACTGGCTCAATCCGGTTTCAATTTCGTGTGTTGAGATGCGCAGGCCCTTTGTTGGGTTTCCGGACTAAAGGGTGAAATGCCTCATATCATCACGCACAGGATAGATTAGACCCATATTCCTTCAAGTACCTTTCTTCTGCATCAAGAAATCTTGATACGGCAACCGGCCAGTGGCTTTAAGGTCATAAGGCTATGATTTATTGATGACAATGGAAAGATTGATCGCCGTACCGCAGGTAAAGCAACTGACCGACTACACCTGTGGCGTGGCGGCGCTGCAAGCGATCTTAGAATATTTCGACTGCCATACCGATCAAATACCGCTGGCTAGAGAATTACACGCTGCGCCCTTAGTAGGAACAAGCTACCGAGCCATAGAGAGATATTGTCTCGCCCATGGCTTCAATGTGGAGATTTCCACCGGCATGGCTGTCGGGCAGTTGAAGCAGCTCATTGCTCAAGGGCAACCTGTGATCTGTTTGATCCAGGCGCGGCAAGGAGATGAGACTTTACAGCAGTGGCCGCAGATTTGGCAGAACGGCCACTATGTTGTGGCAGTGGGTGCCGACGACTACAACTTTTATTTTATGGACCCGTCTCTGGCAGGCCTCAATCAATGTATCGGCATCGAAGAATTTTCTTTGCGCTGGCATGACATTGATGAGGGTGAGCAAGATACCAATACCAATATTAGTCTGCCTGAAAAGCTAGAGCATTTTGCCATGGTTATTCGTCCAAAACATTGTTAAGTGACTCAACTTGGCCATGGCAGTTAAGGCAGCTAGACATGGTGGAAGTACGCATAAAAGAGAAGTTTGCGTTGAATTAGACCGAGCGCGCGCAATTAGTTATGGCGCACAAAGGGCTAATGTCTCTAGTTTGAGACTACATTCCACATCTCTTTAATCAAGAACTCTAAAAAGTCTCTATCTCAATATTACCGCTAGAAAAAGCAAACGATCACTCGTTTGACCTGGCACCGCTGACGAACACCGTGAGTTGTCGCCGGCATTTAAATCTCACCAGCTCGCCCGGCGAGTAAAAAAAACTATAAATATGACAATCATCACTCGCTTTGCGCTCACAGCACTATTTTTCGCTTTCATTCTGCCGTTAATTCCTGGAGTTACAGTTGCATCAGGATTTTCCGCCATCCTCTTGCTTGCTTTCATGTACCGTATCGCCAGCATTCTCATGACCTTAATTTGTCTGTACTTATCAGCTTTCGCTACGGCTCTTACTGCTGGTCTGGCATTGCTCATTCTCATTCCCGCCAGCATGCTGTCATTCTGGATTTTGCCCACTTTGACTCTGGCGGCCCTGGAGCATCTGATGCCCTTGCGCTTGAGTTTTAGCGGTTGGATTGCCACTAGTTTAGCGGGGCTGGCAATGTTCGTTTTGCACTTGTTGACTGACGCCAGGATACTTAAGGAGACCCGCAATTAAAGCCAATTTTCGTTAACCTCAGAGCAGTGCACTCGGTGCGCTGCTCTTTTAAACTCAGTTTATGCTCGTACCAACAGCAAGCTCATTTAGAGCGATGAACAACCATGTTGTTATTTTTGATATGGAGATGACCGGCGGCAGCGTCATTCGCCATGAAATTTTGGAGATCGCCGCTTACCGCATCAGGCTATCTGACTTCACTTTGATTGCTTCCTTCACCTCTAAAGTTAGGCCTTTACGTGCCTGGATGGGCGACCGCAGAGCACTGTGCCTGACTCACTATAGTGAAGCTGCGTGGCAGGATAGTTTACCTCTGCACAAAGTGATGCGATTTTTTGCCAAATTTATTCAGGGCGCAACACTTGCCGGCTGGGCGCTCAACAATGATATGGCCTTTCTCAAAGAAGGTGCCAGGCGTCTTAAATTCCCCCTAAATTTGGGTGAAAAATATCTGGACATACAAAGATTGGCTATGCAGTTTTATGGTTTGAAACAGAATCCGGCCTTGAAGACAATTGCCATGGAAAACCAGTTGATTGGTGAGTTTCACTCAGCCGACTTCGATGCTTTCTGTACCACAAGGATGCTTGAAATTATGCTTTCTCAAAGAAAACTGGAAAGTTTCGACAGCACGTCTTGTTTGCTGGCTACGGGAAATTAAAACTAGATACGCGAAATTAAAAATCAATTTTAAAAATTAAACACTAAAAACATGAATGCAACTATTTCAACTGCCGCACTAACAGTGGTGGCAATTATTTTTCTTGTAATTGCCGCAATTATTTCCAAAAAGTTTGCCGCTAAACGTATAAAAGAGAGTGCTCAAGCCGGTTTATGGTTCGTCGATTCAATGGAGGCAGCCATCGTACTTTTCGAAAAAAATGCTGAGCAATTATGCGATGCTGCCGCTGCCGGAATCACTTTGAGCGAGTATCAAAAGGGCATTGCCGACATATACGTGGAGCTTAACGACCTCGATGAATACCAGGAAAATTGGCCCGCCAGAGACGAGGATTTGCTTAAAGGTTTTAGCGGCCTTGATCTTCCTATCGCCCTGAAGGCTCTTGCCAACTTGCGTAAGAGACTAAGTGACTGTCGCGAGAAATTGAAGCAATGCATCCAGGATCAATTAATCAAACACAACATTCAAGGTTTTGAAAATTAGACTGAAATATTTTTCCACCATTAAAACTCAAATAAGATGCATGACTTTTTAATTTTTACTGTCTGCGTGGGCTTGTTCATCGTGGCCAATTTTCTTGGCAGCGAGTGGCAAAGCCACATTGCCCAGAAACGCATGTCACTGATGTTGGAAGGACAATCGCTCACTGAGGTCTATGAGCCCAAGGTTAGAGCTCATGAAGTGCTGAGCGAGCAATTACGCAAACAGCTGCGTAGCCTTTTCAAGTCTTTTATTCTACTACTTCATGCAACACCTTGTTTGATGGCCTATTTCCACTTAATCGAATTGAAGACTTTGCGGCTCAGGGCGGTCTTTTCAGCAAATTCAGCAGTGGTAGATTGGAAGCTAATTTCTTGAACGGCGCTGCCGCTGCCGTCAGAATCGACAAAAATGGTGCGAGCACTGAGGTGATAACGTGGGTAGCGACCTTCTACTGTAAGCACTCGCTTGCCGTTTAAATCTTCGGTTCTGGCTGAATTGATTTGAAAATCATCTTTGCTCGAGCGCTTTGCTCCCAGCACTTCTTGCAGATTTTCAAGTTCAGAATTAGTCAGTTCGTGCGCTTTCTGCGCTAAGGTCTGGCGAAACCGATTGGCGCTTGCGGCAGTCATTCGACTGCCTCGATATTCGAAATAGAATTTGACTTCCGGAGTTTCAGCCTGATGATATTCTCGAAAAGAATTATTGGCGAAGGTGCCGCCTGATTGACGACCTTTTTCAAAACCTGGTGGCATAGTCATAGAGGCAATCTGACCGAGGTTATTGACCCGGTGTTGGGTTTTGCCCAGGGCACCTTCACTGCTTTCATCCAGTAGTTCGTTTAAGAGCTTGAAGCGCTGATCTGCTGCTGCGTCACGACGCACCATATGCACTGCGTCATCTTTAATTGGTACTGAATCTGGTGAGCTCATTTGAGTGCTTCTCGTACAGCTTTGATTTGGGCAGGAGTAAACCCTTTCATTGTTTCCATCAACTCTTTTACGCCGCCATCGAAAATTGCTTTTCCTTCAGATTGCCATTGACCCGCTTTTTTCGTTTCGTAGCGCAGCTCAAGCATTTTTGCAATTTCCACAATTATGGAGTCTTTAAATTTGTCAGAGGTGAGCAAACCGGCAGCTTTTTGTATTCGCAATATGCGCAGTCCTTCTGCTGGTTAAAGTTCAGTCATGTCGTTTGCCAGTTTGTCGTTCAGACGATCGCGGGCGGCTCCGGCTGGCGCTTTGGCCACATCTTTAATCAAACGAGCAATTTCTCTTTCATAATCTTGCGGAGTGATCGTTTCTTCTTTCAGTTTTAACCTGGCCAGATCCAATTCTTTGAATGTGTCTGGGTGACCCGCTTTGCGAGCGGCGTTGAGATCTTGTTCCAGGCTTGTAATTGCTTGAGCGTTATCGCCCATGGTGGCATAAAGATCGTGCACGCTAAGAGTCTTCGATAGATGATCGCTCACTTTATTCCACTGGTTGTCCACCGCCACTTGGGCGGGATTGCCAGGTTTGTAATCGGTCACCGTGACCATATGCCCGCCTCCGGATCCACCAGCTGTACCGCCTCCAGAGTCTGTCCAGAACGGCTCCAGATTGGCGTCAACACTCAAAAGAAGGGGTAACTTACCATCTTTTTTCGCCTTTGCCAGCACGTCGCTAAACTCTTTTTCTGAATTGACTCGCTTGATGCCGTCCGAGAGATCGAGGCCATCTCGCTCTTTTGCTACTACTATATTTTTTTCTGCTTTGCCGGTAATTGAAGTATAGACATCACGCAAGTTGCCCATATTGCCGTCGTTGATGCGGGGATCGTTCTCGAGCAATTTTGGCGGCTTGACACCGTAGTCGATGATATGTTCGCCAGTGTCTCCAGAGCCAGGTTTGGTTGGATGCTGTTCATAGCGCAACTGACCTTTTGGATCGGTTTTTCGATTTTCCATTTCCACATGCAGGTTCGCTGAAGTTACCTGGAAAATTTCACTGGCGTGAGTGCGGTCGCCATCAGCGGTTTTTCTGGGACGGGACTCACCGTGAGGCCCGGGATTAATGGTCACCCTGATGCCGTCGCTGTTAGTGTAATGCCCTGTGAGCGCGACATCGGTGACCAGCTTGGCGGCGTCCGATGGGTTTCTGTTATACATGCGAGTTTCAACCGAAGCCATGCTACATGTGTTGTGCTGTCCTTGATCGATATTGGTTGGACGGGCTGCCTGTCTGATTATTTGTTCAGCAAGAATATCTCGGCGCTGCGGCGAAAGTGGCTGGTCACCTTTGGCCGAGAGCAGGCGGTCTAGTTGTTTATAAGTCTCGGTCACTTCTTCATTACTGAGACCGCGTTTTTTTGCACCTGCCTCGAAGTGCTTCAGTTTTCTTTGAACTCGGCCAGCTTGGCCGGGCTGCCCTTGAACGCTTCCGCTGCCTCTTTATTTAGTGCATCGGTCTGCTCGCGACGACTTTGTAATTCACCTTGTGCAGCTGGAGTTTGATCTGAAGTCCGATCTGTCCTGCCGCCGTAGATATTGCCAACGCTGAAATCAATAGTGGCGACGTTTTCTGCCGTCGGTTTCTGTCTTTTGAACATCTTTTTTCTGCTCCGCAACTTCTGGAGCGGCTTTGGCATTTGTCATCATCGGCAATATACCCGCTAGCTCAACGAACGACTCACTTCCGGGTCTTCCTCTCTCGTTTTTGCAGTTGCGCCAACCATGGTGTAAATACGTATTCATGAGCCTCGATAGATGTCAAGAGTGCATTAAGTTTGAGAGTTAAGCCTGGTAATGCTGTGATCTGCTTGCAGACAGATATTTATTCTTGATAGCAATAGAAATCTCCTCTTTTACTTTTAAATTTAAAGCCAAAAAAACTTAGACAACTCTACTGATTTCCACCACCGCGTTTGCGACAGCTCTTTCGACTGTTGCGGGCGCTGCTTCGGTAAACATCAATTTCATTTCAAATCGCTGACTTTCCATTTGCGGCATTGGCTGTGAATGGCTCTGGCACGCTCTTTATTAACTAAACCGGAGTTCACGCTCCAGAAAAGGAAACCTGTTATGACAAACATCAAACTCGTGGCCTCGGCTCGTTCAAACGACTCGGTCACCATCATTGCCTGGAACTGGGCGCACGGCGTCAAAATTCCCGGCTGTCTCGGCATGGCTATCACTCGCATCGACGAAACCGGCGCTCGCGAAGTGATCACCTCCAAAATGCCATTCGACGGCAGCGACAACACCACCTGGAAGGACGAACCGAGCACGGTTTGGCCGATTCAGCGTAAAGAATGGATGGACTTCACCGGCAAGCTGGGGAAGACCTACACTTACGAAATTCAGGCCATGGGCGGTGCTCCGGGTAATCTGGTGCCGATGGCCGGTGTCGTCGCAGTTACCAATGCGGTCACGTTGTCCACCAAGGTCGATGAGACTTTCGTGGTGGCTTTCACCCGTGGCGTTCTTTCCACCCAGTGGATGTCGCGTTTCATTGGCAAAGGTGCCGACGGCAAACCGAACTTCCAGAAAATCATCGACGCACTGGAAGACTACGACAATCCCAAGAACATCATCCGCAAACACCTGGTCGGCAATGTTCCGGCATTGTTGATGTCGCCGATCACCGAATGTCAGACCGACGGCGGTCACGTTTATGCGGCGCTCTACGAGCTCAGTGCCGGCCAGCTGGTCGACTTCCTCAAGGCCAACATCAAGCTGGTCACCATCATCCTCGGCAACACCGGGGCTGACGACTTCACCAACGCGCCTGCTCGCAAGGCTCTGCACGAAGCTCAGGCCGATCTCCACGATCGCATGATTGGCTCGTGGGGAATCGCGCACAACAAGAGCCAGGTGAAGTGCAATGCGGCGGGCGTGCCTCTCGACGTCACCACCGGCAGTACCAACTGGACCAACACCGGTCTCGGTTGCCAATCGAACATGGCCGTGCGTATCTTCAACCCGCAGGTGGCCGCCAACTTCAAAGACTACTGGGATCGCCTCCTGGCGGATAACTCCCAGCAGACCCTGGAATTCCGTCGGCGCAACGCCAAGGGCTACGATCCGATCAAGCTCGCCGACGGCACTGTGATGGAGACCTACTTCCAGCCCTCCATGGACGATAAGACCAAGCCCAAGGGCGAGGTGCCGCTGTCTCCGTTCTTGACTCGCGTCAAGGGCCTGATTGCGGATGCCGCGCTCGACGGTGACAGTGTGATCGTCGGTGAAGTGTTCTACCCTGGTGCGCCTTCGGCGGTGCACTGGATGGCGGATGCATGGAATAGCAATCCTGAGCTGTACATGTTCATGACGGTGAGCACCCCTGACGCGCTGCGTGGTGTCAAAACCATTCGTCGCGCCGGTCGCCCGCCGATGTTTACCATCGCCACCGGTCGTGAAAAGGAGTTTGGTGACTTCATCACCGAGCTGCTCAAGCTGCCGGATTCGCATGCCATCACCCATGGCAAGATCATCGTGATCATCAACAAGCGCACGGGCAAGTACACCGTGGTGTTCGGGTCAGACAACCTGGGCGCCAAGGCCAGCTACGGCAACGATGAGAACGGCGTGATCGTGCTCGGCAACGAGAAGTTGGCGTGGTTCACCTTCGTCAACATGTTCGACATCAACAAGCACTACCTGTCGCGTGCGGCAGCCCGTGCGGCTCAGTACTTCAAGTCGGCCACCGGCTACACGGGTAAGCTCTCGGTCACTGACGGCTGGCAGACTGCCTGGATCACTGGTTACAAGGCGATGGAAGCCAATCTGCTGGTCACAGGCCAGTGGAGCGGTAAGGGTTTGGTGGACAAACCCAATGCCACGCCGGTGCTGGTGGTGCCGTTCCCCAAGCGCAAGCCGAAGGTTGTGGCACCGGAGGTTGTTGCAGGCACCGTGCCGGCGGCAATCATCGCTACAGAGACGACCAACCCCACGGAAACCAGCATCGAAGACGCTGCGGCTATCGCCGTGATCGTCAATCAGGTGCCGGCGCCCAAGGGCAAGGAAGTCGCTGTCAGTACTCCGGTAACGGAAGCGGCGACGGAAACGGTGCAAGTCGTGATACCGGTGCCGGTGCCAATCGTCAGCAAGTAAAACCTATGGCTTCGGGGCTCGAATAGGGCCCCGAAGCCTTTCTTTCACCACAAGGATTTCGGTAATCGAAATAGCTACACCAGGAGACCTCATGTGTATGCCAACCCAAAAAATGGAGCACTCATTGCTGCCATAACCACTCTCTTCATTCTCATTTCTCTATCGGCCGCCCTGGCTCTGCCAGTGTGCGCCTCCCTCCCCCTGGCTTATACGCACCTCAAAGTGCGCTCGGCCGGTGAACTGATTCCGCCACCGCCACCGGGCCAAACGGAATTTCAAACTTCAAGCACAAAGTCTCTGCTGGAAGAGTTGCCACTCTTCGGCGCTACCATCCTCGTTGACCCCGGTCATGGTGGCAGCGACCCTGGTGCAATATCCGGCGGCGTGCAAGAAAAAGACGTGGTGCTCAACGTTTCACTTTTGCTGAAAAGCAAGCTTGAAGCTTTAGGCGCCAATGTTGACATGACGCGCGACTCTGACCAGACCCTCACTCTGCAAGAGCGTATCGATGCCAGTAACCGCATTTGTCCTGATGTTTTTGTGGCTGTCCATGGCAACTCGGTAGCCAAAAAGAACATCAGCGGTATCGAAACTTATTATTACGACAGCCGCGATCAGAAGCTCGCTGACCTGTTTCTCGACACCCTGTCGAGAGAACTCCACGAACAAGCGAAGTGGAGTCATGCTCGCAACCTCTTTGTGTTGGATGGCAATAGTGTGCCGGCTGCTCTGGTGGAAATTGGTTATCTCACCAATTCCCGCACCAGGGCGCTGCTTAAGACTTCTGCTTATCAAGACAAAGTGGCTTCAGCATTAACCAATTCGCTGCTGACGTATTTAACAGACCGCGCTTCTGAACGTGGTTGTTTGACGACTTAACAGAGGCGACTGAGTAACTAAAAGGAGTTGGAGAGAGGGGCGCAAGCTCTTCTTTCCAATTTCCTTTTAGTCCTGTTCTATTCATCCATATAGTATAGCTCCGCTATCAGTAACAGGGTTGAGTTCTTGGAGCTTAGTTGTATATGCGCTTCCACTGGAAATCGCTTGCCCAGTGCATTACGATT
>JADYXQ010000159.1 GCA_021772135.1 Candidatus Obscuribacter sp. | reverse complement strand
TGCCATCTGCCAATAATGCACTGCTTCCTTTGCGTACTTCGTGCATCTGTTGCAGCAAGGCCCGCGCCGCTAATTCCAGGGCCCGCTCGGCGGCGTAAAAAGGGGCATAGGCGGTGTCAATGGCAGCACGGTGAGAAATAAGTGACGCTTCGAGCTCGATTTGCAGAGTAGCGATGGCGCTGTCACGCTGTTTTTTCGCCTCAGCCCATAAGCTTTGAAAGTTGCGCTCCACGACACCGTAAGTATCGAGATATTCTTGCCACAATGGCGCAGCCTGGTCTTCGCAGGCCTTCTTGAGTAGCGTCACTTTGATCTGACGTTCAAGCTCTAAGTTTTCGAGCTTGTTCAAGTAGCCCACGTGATAGTGCTGCAGCCGCTGCTGAAGGTCGCCCGCGGCGGGATTAATAGGGCTTGCGGTTTCGGCGGCAAAGATCACAGCAGCGCGATGTTCGTCTTCGGCAGCACTTTTAACTCGCTCGTAGGCGTCATTCTTTGCCCGGCTCACTCTGGTTGCTTCGCGGTGACAGGCCTCCACTTCGCGGTGGTATGCTGCACGCAATGCTTTGACTCGAGCTTCTATGTGGGCGATGTCGTTCAGCTGCATTTGACGCTGGCGCAATAATTCTTGCCCGTGGACGGCGTGCAGATTTTCAATTACTGCCACAGCCCTGGAGAAAGCAATGAGAGCTGCGTCGCGCAAAATTTCGTTTTGAATGACGTTGAGCAGGTAGTGATCTTGGCGGCAACCCAGCAGTATTCGCTGGCCGGCGTGCTCGAGCTGCACAGCCGCTTCGATGGCGCCTCGATAGCGCTCGGTGTCGGTTGTGAGCTCAGGTTTGGCCTCGAACAACTGGGTAAAGCGACACGGTAGTCGCGGCATGTATTTGACGAATTTCATTGGTTTGTTGCTGCGTCGGTTAGAAACGCTTACCACCTTCTCGCCTCGTCTTCGGCCCAAAGAGATGGAGCACTGTGCCGTCTTTTTCGAAAGAGCCGAGGTGACTGCAACCGTAGCGCAGTTCATCGGCGGGAATGATCTGCTCGCTTGCCACCAGAGCGAACTTCCACTCCTGGCGGTTTTTTTCTTTTTCGTCTTCTTGCACCAGCAGTTCTGCCGCGCCGTTAACCATGACGATGCCTAAGGCGAACCAGTCGCCCGGGTTGAGGGCATAGGGCAATAGTAGCGAAAAGACCTGAGGAGTCTGGGGAATTTTGTATTGTTTGACGTGCATGTGATTCTGGGAAATTGGACTGTTATTTGTCGATGTTTTCGAGCAGAGCCAGGGCCTCGCAAGCGTAATTGTCGGCCAATTGGTAGCGCCTGAGAACAAGTGCTTGAGCCGCCTGGCGATATTTAGACTGCACCTGCCGACGCAATTTGAAAGGCAGGTCGCTCTTGGTAAACAATCTGGCCACTTGTTGCAATTTTTTGCTGGTGGAAAGAGCGAACAGAGTTTCTCTTTTTACCCGTTCGAGAATTTGCAAATATTGTTGTTCACAGAGCAACATCGATTGGGCAAGGGTGAGGGGAAGAGCCGGCCTGGTGCACTTTAGCTTTTTCGCCCGGTAAAACTCGTGCAGTGCTGCCGGCACCATGTTGCGAGTTTCAGCGCTGACTGCCACACGGAGCACTGCCGCTTGCACTTGCTTAGAAAGAGCGACGAGACGTCGATACTGGCGGTTTTCAGCGCTGAAATATTCAATCAGGGCAATCGCTACCGCGCAGGCGAAAATTATGGCAGCTATGCCCGCAATCTGATTAACGAAATAAGTAGAGACCGAATAGAACATATTGATGATATGGGATGAAGCCAGTCAGGCCGCGCAACCGTGCAAGACAGTGCCAACCCGTCAAGGGGTCGATGGCAGAGAGGCTGTGGTGACGCTAGTGGCTGTTTGGCTGAACCTGTTGAAAAAAGAACGAGGGAAACGGTTGTGATGTCAAGTTTAACTACCTTTCTCTCTTTGCTTCAAAGCCCTGAAGGGTTGAAATAACTCAAAAGCTATAGATATTCACAAAGCCCTGTGGCGTGACTGCTAGCGCCGAACCTGTTGCAGTTTGCGCGACGG
Source organism: Candidatus Obscuribacter sp. (assembly GCA_021772135.1). Lineage (GTDB taxonomy): Bacteria > Cyanobacteriota > Vampirovibrionia > Obscuribacterales > Obscuribacteraceae. The sequence continues at coordinate 13,309 of JADYXQ010000159.1, read as the reverse complement.
TGTAAAGGCCCTCGCGCGAGTTTTGCCAGCTTTTGATGGCTACCCTCGTGCCACCCTTTGATCGTATTTTGCAGCAGGGAATATCACCACTGCCGACGTTCAGAAATTGAATAATAGTGATCACCATAAACACGTAAAGCAGCTTAGAGAGCAGTTATAGAAGCTATTTAAGCGGCCGATCGCCTGGCGCGAGGCGCAGCGACATTGTTTGCTCAAAGCTCCTCTTGGTAACTATGCTGAACTTATCTCTTATCCAACTCAATTTTCACAGGACTAACCCAAACAGCCCCCAAATCCAAACAGCCTTCCCCAATATTTGCTCTCTTGCCATTCCTTGGTGGATTGGTGTGAGAACCGAGTATTCGCCAATAGACAGTTGAACACGCAAAGCAACCAGTCAGAAAAACGCAAAGCTCAAAACACATGAAAACGCTCTACTGCGCAGCAGTGGTAGCACTAGTAATTCTCTCAATGGCTGGGCTTTTACTGAACGCCACGGCATGACCGAACAAGAATTGAGGCACACAATCGGTCCGGTCATGATCATATTTCTCACCACCGTCGGCGCGTTTGTCCTTGCTCTGATGGCTGGTGGTATCACCAACAGCTTCGTGCCGCATAAGCTTGTTACCGAAGGGCCCTGGACTCTTGTCTCAGCTCGCAGCGTAGATTCACTTCAGGGCAAAATCGTCTGGGGAAACGGTGCCGTCAATGGTAGATTGACCTATCACGTTTATGTCAAAAATGCAGACGGCAGCCTCACTCCTCATCAAATTCCCGGAGATGGCAAAATCAAAATAATCGAAGATCCCAGCCTCAGCGATAGCGGTCTGTGGACTCGGACCTGGCTCACTCAGGATTTAGACAAACCAATCGCACAATGGACCTTTTTTGGCGAAAGTCCGGTGCTGCAAGTGAACGAAATTCGTGTGCCGCTCAATAGCGTCGTGCACTCGTTCAAACTCAGCTAACCGATCAGAGTCGCGAGTGTCTGAGCAATCAGCCGCTAACAAGCAGGTCTTAATGGCACGTTTAATATTTCTCGATGGTTAATTCCATTAGCTATTAGTTTTAAAATTCAATGAAAACTCCACATGATCCAACAAAAATTCTACCTCCGAAAGGTTTAAGCGCTCGCGAAACTCAACTGTTCGACGAAGCACAAACCTGGCAATCGGCTGCCACGGCCATTTTTCTCGCTGGCGATCTGGCAACCGCGCTCGTTTTTTTCGGCAACGCCCTGGCGAAAATGCAATCTCTCGGAGCCACCGACCTTGAAGCCGAATTGCACATTAACATCGGTTGTGTGCTCGATAAGCGCGGCGATAAAGAGGCAGCTAAAACCGAATTTGCTTCTGCGGTGCTCATTCTCGAGCGCATGCTCGGCAGGACTGGCGACCAGAACTTGATCGCTTTCGCCCGCTTCAATCTCGAAGAAGTGCAGCGACGCATTCACCGCGACAAAGCGCGCAAGCTCATGGAAGAGGCTCACGTGCTGATTCAACGCCGCAATTCGCAGGACGCCCGCGCTTTGATTGAACAAGCCCTTCCTCTGGCTGAGCATGGTGCCCGCGACGTCATGCTTCACGCCCAGTTGCTTAATCAGCTGGCCTGGAGCTTTGGTATGGAGCGCAATTACAAACTAGGCATCAACCATCTGCAGCAAGCTTGCAAACTGCTTATGGGCAAACCGGGAGCGAGCGCCAAGCGGCTTTTTCTTTCATTCAAAGCAAACATTCGCCATTTTCGTGTGGTGAAAAAAGAAGCGCCTGTGCTGGTTTTGCTCGAACAAGCAACGAGCTTGCTTGACGATAACCTTTTTGAGCAAGGCGAAGCAGCGGCGTTGAAAGCAGCATCTGCCTGCCGTAAGTTGCTGGGCGCGGATCATCCGCATATGCCTTTCGCCCTGCACAAGCTCGGTTTCAGCCAATTGATGCTGGCTGATTACGACAGCGCCCGGCGTAATTTGCTGGCCGCCAGAGCAATTATAAGCAAATGGCCAAAATTCAAAAACGAAGCTTTCGCCATCGACTTCACCCTTGCCTGGGTGGAGCACGATCAATACGGCGATGACAGCGGCTTCGGCTTACGAACTAACTAACCACAGCGATTGATTACAACTCTATGAAATCTGACCCAAATCTTGCCGGCCGCAGTGCCGCACTACACAAATATGGGGTGGAAAAAATTACCATCGCCGCAGGAAAAACATACTGGAACAACAAACTGGCGCAAGTTCGTCCTGAAAATACTTTCGACAGCTTTGAGCTCTATAGCCCCGAGCAAAAGCCGGTGGATCGTTTGCAGGCAGTGGCTGCCCAAATCGTGGGTAAATGCGACGCCATTCTGCGCGACGATTTTCCTTTTGCCAATGGTCGGTTGCTGTTTCTTACCAGCGACCCTGGTCACGGTAAAACCCATCTGGTGGAAGCGGTGATCAACTATGTGGCGGAACACAAACCGCAATTGTTGGGAAAAATGGTGCTCTCTCGCGGCGATTTTCTGCATGACCACATGACCGCTGCCAATGAGTATGGTGGCGCGTCGGTGGTAGTGATTGATGACGCTTTTGCAGAGCACCAGAACATCGACGCCCTCCATCCGGCCACCGACCTCAAGTCATTCATGCACTTCATTACCATGCTCTACGAACGCCGTATCTTTGCGCTGATGACGAGCAACTTTCGCCTCACTGGCGATAACGGCATACTGGCGCGCGTGGCCAAATGCGACAAAATGGGGCGCGTCGTTTCGCGCTGCATGCAAATGGTCGGCACCAGCGGCGAGATTATCTTGCCAGGCAAAGACTTCCGTGCCGAACTGGCCAAACGCCAGGACGGTGCTGAATTTATCCTCTAAACCCTAACTCGACTAATAGTTACCAAAAATATGAATTCACCTAATACTATCGGTTCACTGCTTCTCCTTCTGGCCGTCGGCAATATGGCCATGTTTCTGCGCATGAGCATCAACCGGCGGCGTGCTGTCAAAATCGTGGTCACGGTCTTTCCGTTGCTGGCCATTCCGCTGATCATTGCTTTCGCTCAGCGCCTTAACATCAATACGATTTGGGCATTGCCGCTCGGTATCTGCGCCTTGCTTGCGCCGCTCACCTGCTACTGCATCCTTCATCGGCGCAGCTTACAGGCAGCGGTTTTGAACGCGCCCAACTTGAGCCAGTGGATCTTGAAACATTTTGCCGCTCTCGATGTGGACGGTGATGGCACCATCAGTAGTGGCGATTTGATGGCCTACCGCGAAAGTGAAGGTGTGCATCCGGACAACCTCGTCATGGCCAGAAGTGCTCAGTACGAGATTTGCGAAATTGGTCATGTCACCAAAGTGGCCATGAGTGCTTCTCCTCAGGGTATCGCCGTGATTCACCTCTACGGCATCAATGAGGCCGACGCCGCCACTTATCCGGCACGCATAGCCCGGGCGCAAGAGTTGGAATACGGCTCTTGAGCACCGAACAAATAATCATAAACGCAACGGCAAATCAGGTTCAAACCCTGGTTTGCTCGATCCCTTATCTGCCGCCTCCACGTGGCGGGATTGGATTGTCTTGCAAAGGGCAACTAAGAGCAGAAACAAATCAACTGAGAACTAACAATTGAAAACTAACACAAGAAATACCAATCATGAGTAAAAACAATAACAAGCCTAAATGGCAGAAAAAAGGCGCCAGTTGGGTGACCACGCTAAGCAACACGGTGATGGATCAGGTGAAAAAAGAACGCAGCTTCCGCCGTGAACAAGAAATCAAATCAGGCATCTTCAACGGCGGTGTCGGTACCGGCGCCCACGAAGGTACTAAGCGTGACAAGCGGCGCAAAGAGCGTCGTCAGGGTCGCGTGCAAATACATCAAGATTAACTCAACCAACACAAAATTATGAATCAGGAATTTTATTTCGTATCTACTCTGCTGGCGGTGGTGGCCTTGTTCGTGGTCGTCTACATGCTGGCCACGGCTAAAAGCCGTGCTCTTAAAGCGCGGGTCGATGCACTCGGCAACGATGTCTGGCAAGTGGAAGCTTCTTTGCGCACCCGAAACTTCGAGGCGCAAAATTCGCTGGCTGTGCGCGCCGCGGGTTTCAACCTACTCTATGACCTGACCACACTGGCAGCCGAATGTGTGCAACACCGAGATATAGCCAGAGCCTGGCTGCTTCTCGGTCGCATCGGTGACAATACCGTTCGGTCGCGTTGCGACCAGGGGCTAGCGGCCATCGACAAATTTAACCGTAAACTGCGCGAATATGACGCCAAAATAACTAATTGAAGTACATGAAAAATACAACTCGCTTCGCGCGCGTTCGCATTCCGAAAGGATTTGTTCTGCCTCGTCAGGTCGCTTCCCAAGAATCTGACCCCGCCAAAGTACTTCGCCGTCGCAACTTGCTCGACAAAGCGCGCAAGCTCGGTCTTACCGAAGCGGTGAAAAACGGTGCCACCTGGTCGCTCGAGCGTCTGGACGGCGCCGTCTTTGATCGCTACTGCCTCTGGGCAGACGCCAAACGCGCCGGTGTGCGGCCCAATCGCCGCTGGAGCGATCGGGCCATCTACGACGCTATGCTTCGCTTGAAGCTGCAAAATCGTTAAGTGCAGATAGTCGCCATCTAACCGCAACGCCTAGTTTCGCAGTCATCACATTTATGGACAAATTCGCCTATCAAAATGCCATCGCTTTCTTCACTACCGCTCGCAATCTCGCGGCTACTCCCGAGATTCTTGGTCAGCTCTGCCCTCACCTGACGGCGGGCGAAATCAAAATCATCATCCGCAAAGCCAAATTGCAGAAGCGTGGTTACTATTTCGCCTTGCCGCCGCTCTTGATTGACGGCGTTGTCACTGCGGCCAGCATCGACCCAGCCTGCACCCGCAAAGGTGCGCGCCATCCTGCCACCATTAACTTCGCCTTCAGTCAGGAAGTGAGCATCAAGAGCGTCGCTTACAGCAAGCGCGCCCTTGCTTTCGCTCGCCGCCACTGGGGTGACTCTCTGGTGGAAGATCAAGCGCGGTCGTTTGTCACGTTCATCCTGCAAGATTCAACCAAACTCAATAAACACGGTTATCCCACTACTGTGGCCGTAGTGCACATTACCACCGGCCGCGATTGGAACGCCATCAATAATGACCGGTCGGCTCCTCATAGCCAACTAGTCAATGACAGCATTCTGCACGTCACCAGGTTTAAATCGATCAGTGCAGAAATGAAAAAGGGCCGCGGCGGTTTCACTTCCTGGTGTTGCTCTAATTGCGGCGGCGGACTCAGCCTGACTGCTTGCAGCGCCTGTTGCTCGCCGTTCAAAGACGATCAGTATCGTTGTGGGTGGGATACGCCACTGCCGGCAAAAGTCGTGGAATATCTGAAGCAACACGGTCATCGCTTCGCCGTTGATCCCGCAATCGCGCAGAAGTTGGAAATCGCCCGCTGGTCGCGCGATCACTCCCGTGCTCTGAACGAGGCTACGGCGGAGCAAATCACCGAACTGAAGCGGCAACTGGAGGAAGCCACAAAAGTAGCGGAAAGCTCAGCGAGTCAACTACGCACCGCGCATGCCACCATTACTGAGTCTCTTGGTGAGCTGCTCGAGGCAGATAATGCGGCTAAGCAAGCGGCCGACCAGAAGCGGCTCACGCTTGCAGAAAAGAGAAAGACCGGCGATCTTGAATTGGCTCGGCAGAGAAAAGAAGCCGGTTCTGCCAAGTCGCGCAAACCGACGAAACTGCCGAAGCCGCCGAAGCCGCCGAAGCCGCAAAAGCCGGCCAAGCGCCGTCGCAAAGAACACATCCCTAACCCGGGACACTGACGGTAAATGCTTTAAAGCGGTGGGCCACAATTCGGTGGCTCACCGCTCGCGATGCGTTCGCAATTGTTTTTCGCCGTTTATACTATATCTTATCAAAGAACGAGACCAAAAAGAAATGGCAGCCTCGCGTGAGCAAGACTGCCATCGTATTCATTGGCCATCGAATTAGACAGTTGGACTTCGTTTAGACAGTACATTGGTGGCAACGGTCGCCACTCAGGAGGAACGTAACACGAACATATCGAACTGAAATGCGTGAACGGTAACATCGGACAGCACATCGAACGAGCGAACTATATTCTGAACATCGAACAGTACTTGGACCGGAAAAAGCCGTATCGGCTCTTAGAAGTTCTCGTAACTTCTATTTCAATTTGTACCAGAAGAAATTTGAGTGCGCAATAGTTTTTTTGCTTTCGAAAAATAAAATTTGCATGCACACGGCTTTATTAGCGAAGGTAAACTCATAGTGGAAAGGCCGGCGAAAAATGAAACGTTATCGTTTCATTTTTGGGCTACTACTATGCGCGCTTCAAGAGTGTGTTCAGAGCCGGGAGCGAGGCTGATGGAATTTTCGCCGGCATTGGCTGACTCGATGCAGACCATGCGCTTCCAGCCATCTGAGCTCATGTCAGTCAGTTTGGCGGTGGTGGCAGACCACGGATTCCAGATCACGGTAGTGCGCGAGTTACTTTTGCTTACGCTGACGAAGCGCTCAAGAAGAGGATCTTCGAGATTGACGGTGGCTTCGGTGTTCACGTAAGAGCGGTCGGTTTCGCCGGTTAAGACCAGGAGAGGTCCTTTATCGAGTCTGCGTTTGAAGCCGTCGGTTTTGTCGAGATATTCGGTGTCGGTCAGTCCGGCGATTGATATCTGTGCCGAGTCGGCCACCATTAAATAAGTATGCAGCGCCTCTTCAAAATGCAGCGCACTGCTGCCTTTATTTTCTACCGTTAATTGCATGTGCAATTTGGTACCCAGAGTCAATTTGTAAGTTAGAAGAAAATCGTCATAACCGAGGGAGCGAGAGACTTCGTCTGGCCCTAGAGTCAATTCTAAATTCATGTTGTCACCACTGACAGTGGCGGAGCTTAATTGCCAGTCGGCCGTGCGCGCGAAACCGTGAGACGGTCCGTCGGTGCGTGGGCTTGATGGAGTGGCTGTGCGGGGACCGAACCAGGGGAAAATTATGGGCACGCCGCCGCGTATGGCTTTGCCGGGTAGATATGCCGAGCGCTCGCTTAAAAACAAAACCGGCTCGTGCCCAGCCGGTTGCCAGCGGGCTAAATGCGCCCCTTGCAGATAAAATTCGGCGGTGCACGATGGCAAAGTGACGCGGCCACACAGCAGGCCCTGCTCATCGTCAATGCTAAATATGCCTGTTTTACCGAAATTTTCTGTCAGTACTGATTTCAAAATGGTCGCCATGGATGACTAAGCACGGCAGTTATTATCCACCATGGCAGAGGTTTTGTCCGGCGCGCTCTGAGCAGGTTTTAATAGCCGCGATAGGCGCCGCCGCGATTGACGGCTTTGACACCCGGTACGTTTTGCAGTGATCCGTAGCGGGAAACCGAGTAACGAATGCCGGCAATCATATTATCGATCGGATTGAAAATGTCTTTGTGTCCGGCGATGGAGTGGGCGTTGAATGTAGGCACGATAGTCTGCATCAAACCTTTTGAAGGTATGCCTTTTTTTGCATTGGAATCCCAGCGGTTGACGATGTTTGGATCCCAGCTGCTTTCTCTGGTGACAATTAAGTTGACGGCGGCGATATTGGCGGCTGAAACAGGCACTCCGGCTAAGCTCAAGGCAGACTCGATGAGCTCGCGCTTGCGGCCACCGGGTATCTTGGCTGTGTTTCCATCTGAAGTAGATGATTCGGTCTGGCGGCGCTGGTTTGCCAATTCGAACAAACGGTCGCCGGCTTCGCTCAGTTGTTTGCCTTCTGGTGTAATCACATCTGATGGTGAGAGGTCGGCGGTGGCTCGGCCAGAGAGCAACCCTGCGGCAATGGCACCAGGGCGGTCGCCCACGTGGCCTTTGGCTTCATCGATCATGATTGCTACCAGTGCTTCTTGAGCGGTTTTTGGCAGCAGTGTTTTGATTTCCTCTTTGTCTGGCTGCTGACCTTTACCTAGTTTGTCTGCCAGGGCTTTTAGCTGGTCGACGAATGTTTGATCTTTGAGTTTTTCAGCGAAATCTTTGGGCAATTTTCCTGAGGCAATCAATTTTTCAATTAAGGCAGGGTCAGGAGGGCTGCCGATTTCTTTGAGAAAGCCATTAATTTGATCGCCGGAAAATCCGTAGCGACCGACGCGATAGCCGCCATCAGGATGTTTGCGCAGAGTTTCATAAGGCTCTTGTTTATCGGGTTTCCACAACCCCGCCACCGCTTCCTTAATGCCCATTGTTCTGCTGCTCTCCCCCGAAAGACGCGGAACATCACGGGTGCTAAATGAGCCCATGCGGTCGGTTTGCGACCGTGGCATGTCGACGCCGCTGGCGCCTTGGAAGCGGTGGGTTTGCTCAACACTACGCCTGGTCTCGGCGGTAAGGTTGTGCAACTCTTTGCTGGGGCGCAATTTCTCGCGCTTTTCTAATTGGTTTGAAATCACACTGTCTTGATCGTCAAGTTCGATGCCGTCGCGCCTGGCTTCGGTATTTGTGGTTTTAACTCTTGCCGATAGATATTTGACCAGGCCATCGGCGGCCTTGCTTTGTGCATCAGTCGGATTTAACTGTCCCTCCTTGCGTTCCAACACGATACTAATTTCTTTCGGCCGCAGCTTCTCTGGGTCGCCACTCATTTCAATCTGTCCATTTTGTTTGACTTTGAAGTGCGGCTTAACGCGTGGGCCCGGCGAGCCATCAATGTTTTGCATGGCTACAGTAATTTTTGGTGGCGTCTTGTCGTCGGCCTTCTTGGCCTCAAGCTTGCGCTCGGCATGTTCGGAAGGTTTTGTATCGCCTGACTTGTCGACTATGGCACCACTTTTGACGTGATCGGCAACAGATTTGCGGCCATCGAGATGTTGTGATGGAGCTGATTTGTGTTTGAGTCCGGTAATTTCTACATGCGGGAGCTGTTGTTTTTTATCATGTACTTTGTCGTGAACTTTCTCATGGGTTTTTTCATGAGTCTTCGAATGCTTCTTGTCTTGAGTGCTTAACAGAGTGGCCGCCTGATTTTGCAGCACTTGCGAGTCACCCACCTTGTGCGGTGTAGATACATCCCTGTCTGATCTGTCTGAAATTTTCGGTGCGTGCTGGTTTTTCAAAGTCATGGCATCACTATTTCGCTCGGGGCTTTTGCTTACATTGCTTACATTGCTTACATTGCGATGCTAACTTCAATTTGTTGCCGAGTTGTGAACGGGCGTAAATGGTCATAACTTAGTCACTTTTATATTGCAAACTGCAAAAGACGACCTCAAACAGGTGCTACATGCCATTAAAGTCAAACACTCCTTTGGACCATTCATCCCGGCCCATGCAGATTCGGCTAAGAGCGATGCGGCTCAAGCAGACACTCTTGGAGCAAAGCTGAGTCGCGAAGGCGAGCTTTTTGCCAGCGCTCCCGTCAGAGCAATAGAGGCCGCCAAAGCTCATATTAAGAACGACCAGGGTGTCCTGGTCACCGATGCCACTATCGGTATCGCGGCCGGCCTGACTATAGGAGCGCTGGCGAAAAATCCTGGCCTGTTCGGTAAAGCAACGTCTGGTGCGGTGCGTGCCGGCCTGGAACAGAGCGGCAAGGTTTTTGGAGTGGTTGCCGCAGCTGATTGGAGCGTGCGTCTTAGCGCTCCCGCTATCGCTACGTGGAATGACAAAGCGGCCGCCGAATCAGCATGTCACCCAGAAAGAAGCCACAGTTAAAGATGACGTCATTGCTCTCTACGAAAAGTCTTTCCCAAAATCTGAATTGCAACCCACAGCAGAAGTGAAGGAATTGGTGGCCAGCGGCCGCATGGCTGTGCACACAACCCGAGACCTCGATGGTTCACTACGCTCATTTTCATTCATCTCAATGCATGATGAAAATGCTCTGAAGTTTGCAAATTTAGACTATATTGCTACCGAGCAAAATTTGCGGTCATCTGGTATAGGATCGTTGCACGCAGAGCGATTGAGTAAAATTGTCAGTCAAGAAAATCCTAAATTCACCGCGCTAACTTTAGAAATGGAACATCCTAAAGAGTTGGGCATTGCCGCAGAGAAATTGGCTGTGCGCATTCGACGTGCCAAATTTTACGATCGCCTGGACGCGCCGTTCACCAATATCAAGTACAACATCATCGACTTCGAAGATCCAGCTTATCGTGGCATGGCTCACTGGAGAGCCTGGGTCTACAAACCGGAAGAATTTCACCCGGTCCAAGCTGCGCGCAACTTCATGCTGGCAGAAGGCGGTTATGGTCTCAAGCCAAACAGTGCAGCTGTGCGTGAGTTTGATCGCGCCAATAATTATTGGGCTAATACGCTCGGAATAGTTGGTTCTGCAGCTAGAGCAAGCACTATTCCAGGTCAAACGTTGGTAGAATAGCGCCCGACTGATAGCGGCACGCTTGTTATGTTGGAGTTGTCCTATGCCACCTGCAGATAGTGAAAATGAAAGTGGCGACGTTGATATTGCCATGAGTCGCCTGGTGGCGTTGGGCAAGCTCTGGGTCGACGTCGCTCTCTTTCACCCTTATCTGGGCTACCGCGTTATTGATTGGAACGAGGCTCTCGTTGATGCCCTGGCTGCCCTCGAAGCCGATAAGAGTGATGTGGGGTATCTGGAAGCAGTCAACGGCATGTTGAGCAAGCTGCAAGACCCCCTGACTTATGCTTGTTTTAAAGAAGATTATGGGCCGATGGAAAGGCCTGCGTTGGTACCACGAACGTTGTTCAGCATGAGAGAAACTGTTGCGGTTTTCGATTTGAAACTCTTGATGACTGAAGAAGTTTCAGAAATCAAAAAAGAATTGCTGGAACGGTTCGATCAATTATCATCTGCTTCGGCTGTGCTTTTCGATTTGCGCGAGCAATGCTGGGCTGATCTGGAAGCAATTTTCGATAACGATGTTACTCAATGGCTCACCAAAAATTGGATAACGGCGCCTTCATACCGGTCAAGGCAACATTTTGGATTTGCCTCTACCAATGACGATTATTTTTACTCGGCTTTTGTTACCCGTGACGCTAGGGGCTTTTATGCTGGTGAAAATCACCTTCTGATTCCCATTTATTTTTTGATTGATGGCTCTTCCAGATTGCCGGCCGTCGCTTTAGCTCTGCATTCTTCCACCAACGAAGGCGCCATTATTTGTGACGGTGAAGCAGAATTATTTGATATCGTTGCGGCCATTTCGACAGTTAAGTTGCCTGGAAATATAGAGGTGCGAATACGCCTGGAAGAACTGGTCTTTGCCGATGGTCGCACCGGTTTCTATGCAGACAAAATCTTGTTGCGCTCTGAGGGTGAAGATTTAGAAGCAGGACTACTGAGGGCTCTGGAGTGGATAAACAGTGGCTCTGGCACCGGTACAGATGGTCATCCCACTCGCATTGATGGGCGCTATACATATTCTACCGGCGTAATTATCCCGCCTGACTTTATGCCTGGCACTTATCCAGACAGGCACTGGCGGCTGCTTTCTGCTTTTCATATTTGGAGCGTGATCAACTATTTCTTTCCCTACAAAAATTTGATGGAAGAAGACTGGGAGCAAATTCTTGTGCGCTCACTGGTTAGCTTCGAGCAGGCCGATAGTGCCGATCAATACGCCCTCGCCGTATCTGCGATGCTCAAGCATCTTCATGACTCACATGTCGCTGTGGCCGGCGAAGAGCACGATAAATTTTTCGGTCTGGCGTCGCCTGCCTTGCAATGCCGCATCGTGGAAGAGAAATTTGTGATCACGAAAATCGAGGACGGCAGTCTGCTCTCCAGCGCAGACGTGAAAATTGGCGACATAATTATTGCTGTCGACGGCAAGAGTGCCTCTGAACGGCGTACCGAGCTGGAGAAATATATTTGCGCGTCAAATGTTCATTCGCTCGATCGCAAGGTTAGCATCGTCTTTTTAAACGGCCTGGATGGTTCATTAGCGAATATAACTGTGGAAGACAGCCAGGGCGAAGTAAAAACCATTGCGCTGCCGCGCAGATACGTCGATGGAGAACAAGGCCAGCAGTCGAAAGACGCGATTGTGTTTGTGATCGAGTCTGAAAATCTTGGTTATGCCAACCTGGATAAATTGACGCGTGATATGGTTCCGGAAATGTTCGAGATGTTCAAAAATACTCGCGGCATCATTTTTGATATGCGTGGCTACCCGGAAAACACCATGATTGATGTCGCAGAGCGCCTCTGTCTGAAAGAACGCATTTTTACCGCTAAATTTAGCAGGCCAGTGGTGGCATGCCCATTGAGTAATTACCGAGGTTATGACGCCCTGGAACCTCAGATTCAAAGCTTTATGCAGTATCTTGTGCGCAGCCCGTTATGGTGCTACGTAGGCAAGACCGTCATGCTGATTGACGCCAGTGCCCAGAGTCAAGCTGAGCACACGGGAATGTATTTACAGGCCGCTAACGGCACTGTCTTGATTGGCTCACCCAGTGCCGGTGCAAACGGCACTGTGAATGACTTCAAGATTCCTGGAGAAATGACTGTTAGTTTTAGTGGCGACGCTATTGAGTACGCTGACGGCAGACAGCTTCAGAGGCTGGGTTTGCAACCAGATGTGTGGGTACAGCCAACCATTGCCGGAATAAAAGCAGGGAAAGACGAAATTCTCGACGCTGCTATTGAATTTTTGCGCTAAACTCGGACGCATTCTCAGTCATTTTTGGATTGTTGAAAAACACATATGGACATGCCGAAACCGCAACTACCGACTAACATCTGCGTTAGTCCAATATCTTTTTGGCAATGATCGCCATACGCCACAAGAGCAGCCTGGCCATGCCGAAAAGAAACATACAGAAAAGAGTAACAGCCATTATTCCGTGTGCGACCTCCATTGGTGGAACTTCGTGAGGCGTAAACGGCTGGGTGAGAGGTTTGAGCCAGAATGCGCTCACGTTGTCTATGTCGATTTTAAATTCCATAGACGGCGGCGCAGATAACTTGAACTGGCCGAGTGGTGTAAATGCTTGAGTTGCCAGGTCACAACGGCCAACTGCAATAACTCCTGAAATAACTAAAAAGGCACCGGCTCTGCTGGCGAATTTCTGCTGATTGGGCCAAATTAGCGACATTCGTCCGCGTAAGATCAGCGTCGATATTCTTGCCTTGATTAGCGCACCGCATAGAGGTCGCCTTGGCAGTTCATTCTTTTGTTGAACATGAGTGGGAAGCACGACGACACCTGGTGAATTCGACCAACGGGCGAACAGAAACGGCTCTGTTGCAAATACTGAGTCTAAAACTGAAAAAAGTTGAGAGACGTGTTAGCCCGGCCGTCTTCCGTCTATGCGGTAGCCTCAAATTCGTCGTTGA
>JADYXQ010000158.1 GCA_021772135.1 Candidatus Obscuribacter sp. | reverse complement strand
TTTATAAAGCTGACAGGCCTCTTCATCCGGACCGTTTTCGAGCCTTCCTCGATACAGAATGGGACGGTGTTATTCGCTCGAAGGGCTTCTTCTGGCTAGCCAGCAAAATGGACTTTGCCCTGGACTGGTCTCACGCAGGTGGTTCATGTCGACTTCAGCCGGCGCACCAGTGGTGGGCAAGTATCGACAAAGCAGAATGGCCTGAAGAAACCGATTTTCGTGAAGAAATCGAGAGTCTGTGCATCGGACCATACGGCGACAGACGGCAAGAATGCGTTTTCATAGGCATTGATATGGATAAGAGCTGGATAGAAAATGAGTTAAATCGTTGTCTCCTTACGGACCAAGAAATGGCTGACGGTCCAGATGTTTGGAAGAGCTACAACGACATGCTTCCGGCAGAATGGACTCTGGCTGCTCCCGATCTGGCCGTTGCCCAATAGGAGAGTAAAGTGCTTGATTGGCTTATAGTCGGAGGTGGCATTCACGGAACCTCTATTTCTAACGCTTTAGTAAAAACAGGAAAGTCTACTCATGAAAACCTGAGAGTAGTAGATCCGCATCCGGAGCCACTCGCTGTCTGGAATATCTCTACTTCCAATACCGGCATGGAATATTTGCGTTCACCGGGTGAGCATAATCTTGATATCGGTTCGGGGGGTCTGAAGCGCTTTGCCCGTGAAAGGCATAGTGGCAATGCAGAATTTTATTCGAGATATCAGAGGCCTACACTTGCTCTTTTTAATGCTCATTGCAAAAGCTTGATTAAAGAAAACGATCTTGCAGAACTCCGCATTAACGCAACGGCTTTGTCGCTCAAGAAAATGACAAGCTCATTTGTGTTACAGACAACCAGTGGTGAGATAGAGTCGAAGCGAATCATTCTTGCGATCGGTTCTTCAGATTGCCTTTCTATCCCTACTTGGGCGGAAGTACTAATAGCAAAAGCCTGTCCTGTCGCACATATTTTTTCTCCTCACTTCAAACAACAGCGAGAGAAAGAATGGGGCCGAGCGGCAGTGATTGGTGGCGGAATAAGCGCTGTTCAATTGGCTTTATCCCTGGCAAAAGAAAAACCTGGAAAGGTTATTCTCATTCACTCAAAGGTTTTGAAAACAAATCAATTCGACGCCGATCCTTGTTGGCTTGATGCCCGCTGCCTTCGCTTAATTAAGCGTCAAAGTGATTTTGGAGAGCGCCGAAGAATCGTTGATAATGCCAGGCACTGGGGATCGTTTCCTGAAGAAATTCGCCGAGAATTGGATCTTGCAATTAGAAAAGGTGCTTTAGTTTGTCGTCTAGATTCTGTCCTCACAGCAACTGGAGACCAGAGCTCGGTCAAACTAAAGATGTCTAGTAGCGAAGAAACCGAAGCCGAATTAGTTGTTCTTGCTACAGGACACAAGCGCTGTTTGCCGGGTGGCAACTTTATTAAACAGGCAATCAACAAACTGGACCTTCCCTGCGCGCCTTGCGGCTTCCCTGTAGCCGACGAGTACTTGCGCTGGTCATATGGTCTTTTTGTCACCGGTCCGTTGGCTGAGCTGGTGATCGGACCAGCGTCAAGAAATATAATTGGCGCGAGATTTGCCGGGCAGAGAATTATCAGCGCTGAAGTGCAGCAGAGGCAGCAAATCAAAGAGCTTAAGTATTCGTATTTCGAAAGACGAAGAACTGGCTGAGGTTTCCCTCGCGATCGGCTGGCCTTCTCAATTTAACCTGTTGCGATAAACGCGCTTTAGTTCTTTTGGCCGTGTTTTTTGACCACGAGCTTTTCTAAGAATGCTGTCGTAGCCAATGAAATTGAATGAAACGATGTCTAGCTTCGCGGCACAGTCAGCACAACAAGAGCGTTTGTAAACTGGATGATCTGGATGGGACGCTTCCATGAGCATATACAAGTTACTAGCTGAATGCTTTAAGACCCGACCATCGTATGGTCCGCCTATCAGTTCAATAATCATTTTTCACTCCTCACGCCCACCTTAATGATATCGCAATATCACTAAGGTGGTAAATATTTGAACGTACAATTCATCAAAAAATTCTCAAGGTAAGCTACTTTTAAGCGCTTCGGAGAAAACGGTTGACCAATCTATTGATACTGCCTTATCATTTACCGGTTGCGTTTTAATTTGCGCTGCCTTCTTAGTCTGGGCTCTGGACTGATGCCATTTGTGAGGCGGCGAGCACTAATATTTTCCAGTAAGAGGCATTTATGCGTTACATAGACTCAAAGGCTAAGCGCTGCCGCGCTGTGGGCGTCAATCTTTATGGCAACGAAAAATTTGACCGATTGAAAAATCCGTATCCACCTGGTCAACACGGGCAGGAGCGCAAAAAACGTTCTGAATATGCAGGGCATCTGCTTGAAAAACAAAAAATCAAATGGACATACGGTCTCACCGAGAGGCAGCTAGTGTCACTTTACGAAGAAGCATCGAAAGCAAAGACTGTCACCGGTTCATTTCTTTTGCAACTTTTAGAGCGAAGACTTGATAATTTGGTCTATCGCTCTGGCCTTTTTGCCAGTCGCGACCAGTGTCGTCAACTCGTCTCCCATGGCCATGTGGTAGTAAACAATAAACGTCTAACGATCGCTTCAGCTAGGTTGAAGACTGGTGATGTAATTACTTTTCGTGCCAAGAGCGCTGCCTTTGTTCGCGCCATCATCAAAGATAATCCTTCGATAAAACCTGATTGGCTGTCAGTTGACCTAAAAGAGATGACAATTAAGATGGAAGCAATTCCAGAACGCGAGCAGCTGGATCAAACCCTTCAAGAACATATGCTTGTTGAATTTTATTCGAGGTAGGAGCGCAGCATTATTTTTGACCGGCTAATTCAGCCTTGTCTTGCAATAGCTTGTAGTAACAACGAAATTGTAGAACGGGATGCGTATCAGATAGTTTTACAAATTGGCTCTAAAGCTTCCGTCCCATATGCGAATTGAACCGTTTTTATAACCAACGGCGAGCTTCTTGCTAAATGGGTTCCAGGCTAAGTCGGCGACGGCGGCGCTGGCATGACTAATCGCCACCGGCATGGCTCTTTCTTTGCTGTCGGTGCGCCAGACATGCACAGTTCCATCTTCGTCGCCGCAAGCCAGAAGGTGCTCATAGGGGTGGAAAGTAAGCTTGGTCAAGCGACCGAAACATCCATGCAGAGGCGACGGCTGCGAACCATGCGGTGCATTGTCATTAAATTGCCAAATAAAAGCCTCGAAATCCCCGCAAAAAGCCAGCCATTGGCCACCCCAGCTCCAGTCAAGACCTTTCAGGTTTGAACCAGTGCGGCCAGCTATCTTAAAAACAATTCCACTACCTAACGTCCAGACCTGGACGGATGAATCACTGCATCCATAGGCTAGAATTGAGCCTCGACGGTTGAAGCACAAGCGCTCCGGGTATTCTCTGGCGTTAATTCTATGCACAGGATCAGGCTCCCCGAGCCTCCACGCTCGCACACCATCGCCGGCACAACTAGAAAATAAATCTCGTTGCGTTGGATGCCAACTCATATCTGTAATTGGAAATTGATGGCTGTTTAACTCTTCTACTAATCCGCCAGACTGACTCCAGAGCCTGATCTTCTTAGCACAGCCGGTCATGAGCAGGTCCGACCAGGGCGACCACTCAACATGCGCAACCCAGCC
This sequence comes from Candidatus Obscuribacter sp., assembly GCA_021772135.1. Taxonomy (GTDB): domain Bacteria; phylum Cyanobacteriota; class Vampirovibrionia; order Obscuribacterales; family Obscuribacteraceae. Next base: position 5,993 of record JADYXQ010000158.1, on the reverse strand, counting down.
CTCGTGATGGGGTAATTCTGCAACTAACTGGCCATCTACAGCGTTCCATATTTTGCAGAGCCCATCCGTCGATGAACTGGCAACAAGAAAACCGTCGCGACTCCAGGATGCCTTTAGCAAACCTTTCTCATGAGCTTTCCATTCGCTCTGCCTGGCCCCGAGACCGTCCAATATTGCAAGGTGGCCAGATTGCAGGTACGCAAGAAGAAAATCGCCTCTAGGCGACCAGGATAGGCCTCTTATGGATCCCTGAAGGCTAAAATCGGTCGAGCAATCGGTCGAGTTTGCAAGAAGGCTTGGATTGGTCATAAGTTCCTTAGGCACCAACTTCCTTTTATTTTGCGAGCTTGCGCCGATGAAGGTATAATTTCAATCTTAATGATAACTGATTATCAATTCGGATACTATGAATATTCAAAAGCCAAACGAAAACTCGCTCAATCGCGCCGAAACCTCTACTGGCTGGGCCTGATGTCATTGGGCCAAGAGCATTACGAAAAGGCGGTTCAGGCATTCACTGGAGCTTTTACTACTGGCACTGTGTGCAGCTTTTAGTCACACAAGGTTGATTGATGGCCGACCTCAATTTTCTAAGATATGATTACTGATAATCGACTATCAAAGACAAATTACCTCCAGCTGCTAGAATTAGGTTCATTTTGATTAGAGCTAAACTGCCCGATTTCAAGTCTGCGAGCGAGTTTCTTGCCATTGCAGCACCGATTATCTGCCTATTTGATTGCATAGTTTTGCCTGTGTGTTCGGCTTTTCTGCCATTTCTAGGCCTGCACAATATGCTTCACGGAGTGAGCGATCAGTTCATCACCGCAATTGTATTGGCCTTCTGCCTGCCTGTTATTGTGCCCGGCATTTTTAAGCACCGCAATCCCCAGGTAGCATTTATGTTCGCAGGAGCTACTTGTCTGATGCTTTTCACGAATATGCTCGGCGATAGTATCGATTCAGTTTTGCATATGGCGCTTACGGCAGTAACAAGTGCGTTGTTACTGCGCGCAAATTGGCTCAATAAGCGCTTGCTTGCATGCGCTTGCAGTAATCATGGCGAAAGTAAGCACCGACACTAAACGAATTAACTTCAAGGCGTCAAAAAAAGGTATCTCTGTATTTCTCCTGTCAAACAAATGATAACGTGTTATCATTAAGGGGCCCTCGGCCGTCCTTAATTATGCTATGAGAAATATTCGATGACAGAACAGCTGATGAAATCCGAGATATCCAGGCAGCGTGCAATCCAGGCCGCGCTAAGAGACATTAATAGCGGCAGATATGACCGCGCAACAAAGCGTCTGACACTTGTCGCCTCGCAAATTGAGACACGAGACGCTCATGTGCATCAGTTAATCGGATTAGCTCACATACTCAACGAAAATGTAGACTTGGCCATTGCTTCTTTAGATTTGTCAATAAAAATGAATGATAAATGTAGTGAGACCTTTTATTTGCGGGGAAGGGCAAAGGTTGGTCTCGCTCTTTATGACGATGCCCTTCACGATTTTGCTCAGTGTATTTTGTTGGACCCAGAGCACGCTAATGCCTATTATCATCAAGGCTGCCTGTTCTTTTACAAAAACCATTACGTGGCTGCGATCGAAGACTACTGCCAGTCAATTAAACTCAATCCAGATCATGCTTTGTCGTATCACCAGCGTGGGCTGTGTTACGAGAAAATAAATGAGATAAAAAAATCTATTCTTGATTTCAATAAGTCAATTGAACTTGATGCAACTCAACCTGAAGCTTTCTTTTCTCGCGGACAGGTACTTGCAAGCGAAAGCAGGTTTGACGAAGCGCTTTGCGATTACAAGCAAGCGATAACTATCGATCCTGATTATTGCGAAGTTTATTATTGCCGCGGGCTGGTTTGCCAGGAGCTTGGCCTTTTGAGTTTGGCTGAGCAAGACTATTCAAGAGCGATATCATTAGATCCAGAGCATAGTGAGGCGTTTTATTGCCGGGCGATATTGCGGAAATATGACGAGCAATACGATGAGGCCTTAAGCGACCTTGACGCAGCTTTGAAAATAGACCCAGAACACATCGAAGCTTATATCGATAGAGGTCGAGTGAAAATGTTGATCGGTAAATTTTTGGACGCGATCTCCGATTTCAATGCCGCAATTGCAATTCAGGCTTATCCAGAGGTGCTTCGATACAGGGCTTCTTGCTATCAGGCATTAGGCAACGAATCTGCAGCATTCTCCGAGTTTGCGCGATCTATAACGCTGAGCCAAATTGAAGAACAACAGCATTATGATGCTTAACTTGTGACAAAATGAAAATGCATTTTTGTCTAAGGTAAGTGGCCCCCAATGTTAACGCTCTGGTAGATAAATAGGCAGCCGTCAAGAATGGCGATGGCCGCAAAAGCGTATTTCAATTTGCGCTCGTCAAATCGGCGTGCCACAATCGGCGCCAAAGCTGCTCCTATTGCGCAACCGAGAGCTGTGAACCAGGCATAATCCCATGGTATTCCACCAAGAAAAAACTGATGGATGATTGTTAAATAGATAGACGTTACTGCCAATAGGGTGACACCAGTAGCGATACTGGTTGCACTATCTACCCCGGCTGCTAACATCAAAAAAGCAGCTACAACTTCGCCTTCGCCAACAGCGACACAGCCAGAAATCAGCCCACCAAGCAGTGAAATTGCAAAAACAGGCATTAACCATCTACTATCGATGCTGCTTTTTGTTGCACCTGTTTGTTTCCGAGCAGTGACCAGAACTGGCACGCCCAAGATTATCGAAACTGGGCCAAATAGAGCTTTGATAAGAAATGGATTAGGACGAATCAGAAGACAACTGACTGTGCTGCCAATCAACAAAGCAGGAACAGCAAAAACAAGAGCCTTTCTGCAAACAGGGGTTTTACCGAGCCAGCTAATCGCTCCCGAAGTCATACCAACGCACTGACTTGCCAACGCGATTTTGAGAGCAATAATAGGTGGCAATTTACAAATAAAGATCATTACCGGTATAAATACTAACCCTCCGCCGACGGCACTGAGATTGCCAATCATGGCACCGGCAAAACCCGTCAGGATTAATGTCCACCGCTGCGATGCCAGTGTTAAGGGCGAGGGTGCCAGTAGAAAATATAAGATCAACCAAAAAATGAGAAATGCAAGTAAAGAGAGCTTACGGATACGGATGGACCAGAAAGACTGTTTAGTTTGTTTTGAGTCAAACGTCAAAAATTCATTCAAGGAACACCTGCCGAACTACTAGACAACAGAAGTTATCCCGTTGCTAACGAATCAATCTATTGTAATGAAAACGATAACCATTTTAATTATAATAGACTGATAGCTCGGGAGTATCGGCGATGTCAAATTCACTTATAGCTTTATTGCTGCCGGCAATAATGCTATTGCAGTCACCGGTGACCAGTTCGGGGATCATGCCGATACGGATCACTTCACAGTCAATCTTAATCGATAGCAGAGTTGATCGGGTAGTTGGACTTTCAATCCGAGAACTCCACCAACAGACAATTACTGAATCCTCCAGACTAATGAAAAACGGTAATTTGGACAACTTCAGCCTGAGTTACGTCTATTGCTTGAGAGGTAGTGCTCGTGCGCACTTCAAGCAATACAAAAGGGCAGTCGCGGATTTGGCCAAGGCAATTGAGCTAAATCCTAAAATCGAAGGACAAAACCGGCTATATCGCATTAGTTCTGACTGCTGCGCCGCGATGGGCAATTACAAGGATGCCGTCGAGGCTGTCACTAAATCGCTAGAAATTGAACCGTCTGGACTCTCATTATTTAAGCGAGCAATCTACTTTGTGAAACTGAAAAAATATGAGGCCGGCTTAAAAGATCTTGAGCAATCGAAGCAATTCAAGGACTGCCCTGAGCGAGATGTAGCGAAATTGAAATTGATCTGTTTGTCAAAAATTCCTTGCAAAGAGTAAGCAATTGGTCGTATTTTACATAGAGTAGTAGCAGGCCGTCTTTTTTTTAATTCTCGAGGAGGCCACCATGACTGGTGCCCCAATCAATTATTTATTCGCAGAAAAGTCAGAAGAGAGTTTTAAATCCCTTCTGACTTTTTAACTGCGTGTTCTGAAATTAAACGTCAAGATGCGTACTGGTCTTTGTCTGGCAGAACCGGCACCAAAAGCATGCAGGCTAGGGTAGCCAGTGCACTGACAACAATCAGTTCGGCAAATCCGTCTTTGAAAACATAACTATATAAGTTGGCACCCAAAACATTTGAGATTTGTTCGGCTATGTTGTAAGCGGCGATCAGCAACGCTATTGAGGTGCTTTCCATACGCTTCGGACTTACATCTGCGGCTAATCCGTAGATAGTGAGCACCGCAATGACGTTTGCAACTCCTCTGAAAAACTCAAGCAAAATGGCGCTGCTTTCTGAGGCGAGAAGCAAATAACCAAAAGTGCTTACAGTGCCAATCAGAACTGAGATGGTGGCTTGTGTCTTCGTGCCAAGCTTCCTGTCCATGCATTTACTGAAAATTAGCGCACCAACTATCATTCCTACCGAGTTTATCGCTCCAAGCTGACCAATAAACAGCTGCGTAAAGCCAAGGGTCTTGGTCTCGTGAAAATAGAGCGGTGTACCGAATCCAGGACTGAAACTCCAACAGCAAAGAAACAGTGCCACCACGAGCAATTTACGTGCCCTGAGCTGATAGAACACATTTTTTAAAGCCACTAGATCAATCTTCGTCCTGGTTGACTTATTTTCGCGAAGTAACCACCAAGCTGATCCGGCTGTGACAAAACAAGGAACTGCCGCTATCGCCGCAGCACAGTGAAGAGCAACCGAAGGTACCAAATTAGCGCACAGTGCACCACCGATAAGAAAAGAGATGATGCTAGCCGAATAGTAACAAACTGCTTGAATGCTTTGAAAGGTGCGTGTTTGAGCTCCCGGGCGACCAACTTCCAGCGTAAGCCCGCAGATGATAGTCGTACCAATGGCCATTCCCGTTGCTGTGAGAAATAGCGCGAAAATCAGCGCGGAAAAAGAGCTAGCAAGCGCCGATACAAGGTAGAAGCAGCCGCCCAGGCTGTAAGCCAGAATGAGATACGACTTCCTTCGGTATCCGGCTAAGGGTAGAAAGTCGCTGACAATCCCATAAACTGGCTTGATCATCCATGGGATCATTAGAACTGACAAGAGTGATGCTACCTCAGCAGCGTTGCTACCGAGCGCCTTTAGCATGTAATAGTCGAGAGGCTGAGCTATCAAGCAGAAGTGCTGGGCTATTCCTTGGGTCAAATATGCAATGCAAATAAACCAGAGGAATGAACTGGGCCTGGCGGGAGTCATTGATTTTCGGCTTCCAGTAAGGTTCTTCATAATTTCCTTTTCTAGTTGTTTCAAAAAAGAGCCTGATAATGACTTAGCCAAAATCAGGCCCCTTTTCGTTATTTAAAGACTATGCAGACGAAGAATTCGCTCAGCCGCCAACTTGGCGCCGATGATGTTACGTGCCGCTGGCCCTAATTCTAACTCGGCTAGAGCCCCACTGACGAAAATACGCGGGTGCCCCCAGCGCAGAAGTGGATCTACAAGAGGGTAGCCGCCGGCATGCACAGGCAAGCCTAAGTTGTGAGCCATGTGATCAATCCATGGTCCACCTGGACGAGTCTTTTCGACTCCTGTCGCCAGAATAATTTTGTCGGCTACTACTGCCGAGTCATTATTCAAAGATAGGCGAATTGAACCATTGCGCCAGAAGGCACCATCTACCACAGCATAGAACTGCCTGACTTGACCACGCTGAACAGCGCTGACTAACTTATCTTGAACATCCTGCGGGGCCGTGCCCTTGTGCCTGGCACGATCGATAGCTTCGCGACGTTCGTCTGGATTTTCCAGATCGGCAAAACCGTCCATACACATAGAGCTCAGCCAGCACGGATCAAAATCGAGTGCGTGCGTTGGAATTGGCGCCTTGCAGACAAGGCTTACTAAAACACCCTTGGCGCCGAG
>JADYXQ010000157.1 GCA_021772135.1 Candidatus Obscuribacter sp. | reverse complement strand
GGTAGAGGGGCTGATGCGCGAGAGCTGATATGCAACCAGAATCGCCAAACCCTCATTAACCAGGCGCCCTTCAAAAGGATAAACAAAAAGATGGTGGCCTTCTCTTGTGTTGTATTTCTCAACTAGAATTTCGCCCATGGCAGGCAGGTGTGAACGCTCTCCCTGCAGCTGCAAGAGTGGCTTGAGAAATGCCATTTCAGGTTCGCTATAATCACCGCCGCTGGCTTCATTGATAAGCATACGCAGCTCTGATGAAAGCTCAGTGGAGAGCGGCATGCGGCCCCCCATCCATCTGGGAACAATGCCTGACTTCACAGCTGAGAGCTTGACCATGGCTTTCATGTCGCGCACTTCCACAAGTTCTAGCCAGCGGCCAGCAAAAAGAAAACGGTCGCCCTTTTTCATGCGGCTGATGAATGATTCTTCCACCTGACCGATGCGCTCGCCGCGCACAAATTTCACTTCCATGGCCTGGTCTGAGACGATTGTGCCGATAGACAATCTGTGCTTTAGGGCCAAGTGTTTATCAGAAATGATATAGCGACCATCTTCTAATTTGATGCGATGGTATTCCGGATAGGCTTTGAGTGCAGCACCGCCACTACCGACAAAATTTAAAATCCATTCCCACTCCTCTTCGTTCAAGTCACGAAAGGCCCAGGTTTCTTTTACTTCTTCAAATAGTTCTTTGGAGATAAAACCGTTACCCAGGGCCACAGTAATGACATGCTGACAGAGCACATCGATAGATTTGTTGAGCGGATAACGCGACTCGATATTACCTTTAGCCATGCCGCGGCGAGCAGCCGCCAGCTCGGCTACTTCTAATGCATGGCTTGGCACCAGATATAGTGTGCTTGTCTGGCCCGGGCTGTGACCGCTGCGACCGGCTCTCTGCATGGCACGAGCCACTCCTTTAGGGCTGCCGATTTGCATCACTCTATCTACGGGCGAAAAATCAACCCCCAGATCTAAACTCGAAGTAGAGACTACAAATTTGAGTCGCTCTTCTTTCAACGCCAACTCGACCCAGCGGCGCACATCGCCATCAAGCGAGCCGTGGTGCAGGGCGGAGATGCCGCAGAAATCTTCTCGCTGTTCAATGATGCGCTGATACCACTGTTCCGTTTGCGAACGCACATTAGTAAAAACAATCGAGGTGCGACCACCGTCAATCAGTTTAATTACTTCCTGCAGCATGGGCAGGCCGGTGTGGCCGGTCCAGGGCAGACTCTCTAAATTTTCCGGCAGCACCGATTGTGCCACTACTGTCTTTTTATGCTTTGCTTCTACCAGGCAAGCTTTAGTTTTAGATCCAACCAGACATTCAAGAGCTTGATCTAAATTGCCGATGGTGGCAGATAGCCCCCAAATGCGAACTTCAGGAGCGAGCCGTTTCAGCCTGGCCAAGGCGAGTTCCGTTTGCACGCCCCTTTTATTTCCGAGTAATTCGTGCCACTCGTCTACCACCACTAGTTTGAGATGTTTGAATTTTTCGGCGCTGTTTTCGTAAGAAAGTAAAATGGAAAGACTTTCTGGCGTAGTCACCAGCGCCGAGGGCAAATTGTCTTTTTGTTTAGCCCGGCGGCTAGACGATGTATCACCGGTGCGGGTCTCTACAGTAAAAGGCAAATCTAGCTCGCGCACCGGATCTTCTAAACTCAGGGCAATATCGTTGGCCAGTGCGCGCAATGGCGTGAGCCAGAGAACGGTAAGGGGCAGGCGTGCTTTTTTCTCTTTGCCTCTGCGCACGGCATGAGTCAGGTCGCCGTGTTGCATCCACTCAATTAGTGGAGCCGGCCAAATTGCATAAGTTTTACCCATACCAGTGGATGCGTGAATCAGGCCGCTGTAACCATCAAGATATTTCTGCCAGGCTTCTTTCTGGAAGTCAAAAACATGCCAGCCTTTTCTTTTAAACCAATCGGTAATTTCAGCATACATAGATAAGGTTATTTTAGCCCCATATTGCCGGCTCGGCCCGGGATATTTAAAACAGTCGCCTAGACCCTCTTCTACAACTTATGAGTTGTATAAAGATACAACCTCGAGGTTGTAAAATTTCTTAGGGGCGCTATTCACACACCCCTGAACTATCTCATTTTCCATAAACTTCCAGCATTCCCTGCAATTGCACCAGGGTATCGGCCTCCTCGATGGGTTTGTCTAGCCGCAAGCGAGCAATGCGCGGAAAACGCACGGCAATACCAGATTTGTGTCGGGGCGACTTCTGTATGCCTTCAAAAGCAATTTCAAATACCAACCCTGGTTTGACCGTGCGCACCGGTCCAAATTTCTCCACGGTGTTCTTGCGTACATAATCATCGACAGATCGAATCTCTTCGTCGGTCAAACCGGAATAGGCCTTGGCAATGGGCACGAGCTTGCCCTCTTGCCAGACAGCGAAAGTATAGTCGGTATAAAGACTGGCCCGCCGGCCGTGTCCGCGCTGGGCATAAACAAGCACGGCGTCCATGGAGAGCGGATTAATCTTCCATTTCCACCAGTCGCCGCGTCGGCGGCCTACACCATATATAGAGTCATGCTTTTTCAGCATTACTCCTTCAACTTTTAACTTGCGGCTATCAAGGCGCATGGTGGCAAGCTCTTCCCATGACCCTGCCATCAGTTGAGCGGAGACACGTAGATGCTCGCTCAGTGTGTCGCGACAACTGGGGGCTTCGTCGCACTGGCCTGGTGTGAGCACGCTAAGCAAATGATGACGCCGCTCTTTCATAGTTGACTGGCGAATGTCCACCCCGCCAATTTCAATAATATCGAAAGCCATGAAAATGCAGGGCACATCGGCCAGCAGCTTTTTGCCCACACTCTTGCGGCCGATTCTCGTTTGCAACATGGCGAACGGCAAAACGTCTCCTTCTTTCCAGGCTAGAATTTCGCCATCAATAACACTGCCATTAGGCAGGCGGGAGGCCGCTGTGAGAATCTCAGGAAAGCGTTCGCTGATTAACTCTTCACCGCGTGACCAGATAAATACCTGGCCATCGCGTTTGATAATCTGGGCGCGAATGCCGTCCCATTTCCACTCAATTTGAAATTCATTGATGTCACCTAGTGTTTCTGGTTCGTCTTGCAAAGGGTAAGCCAGATAAAAAGGATATGGCGTCGATACTGCAGCGTCTTCAGTTTCTAGAGCCAGCAGATTGGCATACCACTGCGGTGTCGGCTCCCAGTGCCCCATAAGCCGGTGTGCCACCACATTGGCATCAATATTAGAGACAGTGGCCAGAGCCTTAGTCACCATCTGCTGCGATACGCCCACACGAAATCCGCCTGTAATCAGTTTGTTGAAAATAAATTTCTGATCGATATCGAGTTCGAGCCAGGTGGCCTCTAAAAGTTGAGCAGTGGCTAAGTCGCTAAAGTTGCGCAGCACCAGCAGCTTCTGTTCCACAAACTCAGTCAGGTTGAGGTCCATTTCTGATTGCTTATCTGGCAAAAGCAGGGCCATGGTCTCGCCCAGATCCCCCACGTTGTCATAGCATTCTTGAAAGAGCCAGGGTGCGATGCCGGCCAAACTGATAGTCAACTGTCGCATCAGTTCGGTGGGCACCAGTCGCCGCAGTTTGCGCCCGGTGAGAAAGAAAACGGCCCAGGCAGAGTCGCTGTCGCTCGCCTGTTTAAAATATTTGACCAGAGCTTCTAACTTTTCGTTAGTTTTGGTGGTGCGGTCAATCTCTTTATATAATTCGACAAAGGCTTTCATTGCTCTTCACCGTGTTCATGATCTGCTGCATGTTCATGCTCCGCAATTTGCTCTTTTCTCTCTTCTTCTTCACCGGTATACGCAGTTTCAAGAGCCTGGGCGTCAATACCTAAATCAGAGAGATAACGCACCAGGGGCGGTGTATAGCCGTGGGTGACAAGTACTCGCTCGGCACCAGTAGCGGCGATGGTGGCGATAAGACCAGGCCAGTCGGCGTGATCTGACATGACAAAACCGCGGTCAAGCGATCGCCGGCGCCGGGCCCCTCTTACCCTCATCCATCCTGAGGCAAATGCATCAGAACTCTTGCCGAATTTGCGCGACCACAAACTGTCTTGAGTATTAGGCGGTGCCACCACAAGAGCACCAGCCTTTCCAAGCACTTCTTTTTTGACATCGTTTGATACGTAGATAGTCTCTGGTAAATAGACGCCACAGCCGCGGTAAACGGCGTTCAATGCTTCTACCGCTCCATGAGTATATATGGGGCCAATACTGGCATCAACACTGGCAAGTAAACGCTGGGCTTTACCGAGAGAATAGGCGTAAAGCAAACTTACTTTTCCGGCCGCCGCATTAGCCTGCCACCATTCATTGACTTCGGCGGCGATCACATGATTTTCAGGAAAGCGATAAATTGGTAAACCAAAAGTTGATTCGGTAATGAAAGTATGACAGCGCACAGGTTCAATGGCCGGGCAGGTGGGGTCGGCCTGAGTTTTATAATCACCAGAAACCACACAAATCTGGCCGCGATATTCTATGCGAATTTGCGATGATCCAAGAATGTGACCGGCCGGGTGAAAAGAAACATAGACGTCTTTGATTTTGACCGGCGTGCCATAATCGATGGTTTCAAGCAGCGCGTCTTCTCCCAAGCGCGAACGCAAAATGCCTTTAGCGTCGATGTGACACAAGTATGAGGTAGAACCCATGCGCGCGTGATCTGAATGTCCGTGAGTAATCAGGGCACGGTTGACCGGCCGCCAGGGATCAATGTAAAAATCACCGTGCTGACAGTAGAGGCCCCGGTCTGAAACTCTGACAAGATCTTCGGCCATCCATACTTCCGTATTGAAAAATGTGTCCAGTCAACATTGTGACCTATCACCTTGTACTTTGTTCCGAAAGTTTCCGGCCTCATCTATTGGGCGAGTATAGCTTGAGCTTCTTTATTGTCGGGTGAAAGTTTAAGCACCGCTTTGGCTTCACTCTGGGCCAGTTCGGGCTGTTTTAAATCTTTGGCAACTGTGGCTAACTTCAAGTGATAGTCGATATTTTGCGGGCAAAGTTCAACAACTTTTTTCAAGTCGCTGAGCGCTTTTTCAGCCATATGATTTTTGTAATAGGCTAAAGCGCGACCATAATACAAATCGCCATTTTTATGATCAAGGCGCAATCCGCGAGTATAAGTATCAATGGCGTCAAGATAACTGGCCTCACTCAAATAAGAATTTGCGAGGACTTCCAGCGCTTTAATATAACCAGGATAACTTTTCACCAGATCGCGACATTGATGAATGGCCAGACCATATTGTCCCAGACTATAGTGACAGAGCGCTTCTCCCAGCTTTGCCTCTTTGCGGTAACGGCTCTCTTTAATTGTCAGAATGGTCTGGTAATCAGCCATGGCCCTTTGATAAGCACGGGTGGCAAAATAACATGAACCTCGGTCGAGCAAAGCCTGATCGTTGAGCGCATTTAGAGCAAGGGAAAGCGAGAAATTTTCGATAGCACGATCATTGTCGTGCATAGACATATAAATGTTGCCACGTTTATGCAGCAGCCGAATGTCGGCCTTATCAATTCTGATTGCTTCATCAATGGCTGCCAGAGCGGCTTTAAAATTCCCGGCACGGCTTTCTCTGTCGGCCTTTTCCACCAGACGGGCCGTCGATAACGATTTATCTTCCTTCTTACCGAGGACAAAACCGCCTACCGACAGATGTGAATAATGGAAATAGGCGGCAATGCCGACAGCCAGCACAATGGCCACTGTGATTACAGCTACGGGAGAGACTGAAAGCGGACGCGTATTCATATTTGTCAAAGAACTTTGCTAACGGGTAGTCAACCACGGAGAACGGTGACGAGTTCAATATAATAAAGGTTATGAAAGCAAGAAGAACAAAAACTGGAGCTATAAGTCGCAGCTCTCTCGCCATCGGGGCTATTATAGGTGCCGCCATCGCTACAGCATTTTACGCTGGACGGCAAAGTAACTTTCCGGTCAGCAGTAAAGGCAGTGAGATCGACACCGTGAGACATGCCGCTCCAGGCACGTCCTTACCCACATTGAGCGGCGCCAAAGGGGCCATTGGAGCCAGCACCATTGCCGATATCGCTCAAGAAGCCGGGCAGTGGGTAGTCAATATCGACATCACCAATATCATCACTTATGAGCCCCAGCCTCAGATAGTCACCAATGGCGAAGAGCAATTTCTTTTGCGCCAGCCTGTGCAAGAAGCTCGGCAGCGCGGCGTCGGCTCGGGTCTGATAATAAAAGCGGACGGCCTGATTTTGACCAATAATCACGTAGTCGGTCGTGCCAATCAGATCAAAGTCACCCTTTCAGACAAGCGCGTCTTCGAAGGCAAAGTAGTGGGTCGCGACGAACTTAATGACCTGGCTCTGGTCAAAATTAACGCTACAGGCCTGCCGGTGGCGCGAATCGGCGCCAGCAAAAATGTGCGCCCGGGCGACTGGGCCATCGCTATAGGCTCACCTGCCGGGCTAGACCATTCGGTTACTTTAGGCATTATTAGCGCATTGGGCCGCTCGCTATTTGAAATATCAGAACGCGGTCAGCTTATTCAAACCGATGCCGCCATTAATCCAGGCAATTCCGGAGGCCCCCTGCTCAACATTCAAGGAGAAGTAATCGGCATCAACACTGCGGTTTCATCGGCGCGAGGCGGGCAGCAAATTCAAAATATCGGTTTTGCCATACCTTCTGAAGTGTTCGAAGACACAGTTCAGCAGCTGCTCGCCAGCGGCCAGGTGAAGCGGCCCTATGTGGGAATTGTGATGCAAGACCTTTCACCGGAGATTGTGCAGGCTCTATCGCTGCCCCCCGGTATCACTGGAGTGCGAGTGGCCCGGTTAACCGCCGGAAGTCCGGCGGCCCAAGCTGGCATTGAAGAAGGAGACATTGTCACCAGTGCCGACGGCAAAAGCCTTAATGCTGCCGAGGAATTAAGAGCCTGCGTGCGCAGCCATAAAATTGGCGATACCACAGTTTTGCAGATTTCTCGCGGGGGCAAAGACTTGACCGTGAAGGTCGCCGTGGGCGAAATGAAAAATCGCCCCCACTAAACGCCATCTAAATCTACATCTAATGGTGCATCTAATGCTGGGTACAATGGTTAAAACCCAGGTTTGACCATGCCCCGCCTAAAAGCAGTCTCATTCGATCATGACCGCGAACTATCCGCCATGGCCACCTGGTGGAAGGCTGTTTTTCTCACGCCTATCTGGGCCTTTCTTTTCATATTGCCTTTCGGGCCATTCATGCGGCAATTTCCAGCAATTTGGGACACTGTCGGATTTTGTCTGGTGATCATTTTCGGCGGTATCTATTTTTGCCGCGATTTATTCAGGCGGGCGGTGTTAATCGATGACAACAAAATATATTTTGGCATGGGTTGCCATTCGCTGAGTAATTTGAAACGCATCAAACTTGGTTATGCCATGTCGGTTGTGCCATCACGACTAGTACTTGAATTTGCTGAAGATCAAAAAGAAAGCATTGCTAAAGCTGAAATTGTGCTCTTCATGGCTTCAATGACCTGGCAAGACATGGAAGGATTGATTAGCCTGCTCAGCCGCAAAGTCTCTCACCTGAAAGTGGACGATGAAGTAGAGCGTGTCTTGCGCGCACGCAAACCACTGGTAGTGGCACACATTCAAGACCCTGAACACTTAGAAGTAAAATATCACGCCATGCCTCTGGTAGAAGAGCTGCCTGCGGTACTGGAACACACTGTCTATGAATGGTCGCGCGTAGTCGGCCCCATAGGTACTGTAATTCTGGCGTCACCTTTATGGCTCTATTTCAATTTTGTCATGTACAACGCTCTGCGCGACTACGCCAATGTCAGTGCCAATCAGGAGTTTTACAATCAGCTAATCAAGCTAATAACCTATTTTGGCGAGTCTGCCGGCGCAGGCCTGTCGCTGTTTGAGCGTGTTTTCTACTATGTCAATTCACCCCTTAGCGCCACTTTGCTCTTTTGTGTATTCACCTATTTCTTGTATAAATTTTTCAGCTCGAGCTTTCTCAGCCCTAATAAATTGACCGTCAATAGCGAAGGCATATCGCTGGATAAATGGAGCTATCTCTGGTCAATCAATGCTAAATCAGTGCAGTGGAAAGATGTGGAACATGTGGCACTCAACGCCAGGCAAGGCACTGCCGATCCCGGTAAGTGGTCTATTGTCTTTAGTAGCAAAAAAGGCGAGCTTTTACGTGTGCCACTGTCGGCAGTGAGCGCACAAGACCGCACACAACTGGCATCGGCCATAGAACGCTTTGCGGGCAGCTCCACCGTTGAAGCACAGCTGACCGAATCATTGCGGCCATCGCAAGATAAATCTTACACTGAATTATGGCTGCAATCGCTGACCAGCACGTCACGCATTAATCTTGACCCGCTGGAAACTGGTCATCAGCTTTATCAAGGCCGCTATGAGGTTGTCTCAACTCTTGCTGTGGGGGGTGAAGGCGTCGCTTATCTGGCGCAAGATCTAAAAGAAATCAATAGCGGTATAGTATCGGATGTGGTGCTCAAAGAAACGCTCATTCCTCCATTTATTGACAAAGAGATACAGCAAGAATCTGTGGAAAGATTTGAGCGAGAAGCCAGACTTTTAAAAGAGCTCGAGAGCGAACACATCGTCGGCATGCGTGACTATTTTATTGAAGACAAACGCTGTTATCTCGTGCTTGAATATATAAAAGGCATGAGTCTGCGCCATTTTGTCGCTGAAAAAGGGGCGTTCACAGCTGCGGAGACTTTGGATCTGGCGCAACAGATGACGGCAATTTTGACTTTCTTGCATAGCAAACAAATTATTCATCGCGACTTCACACCAGACAATTTGATTCGCAAGGAAGACGGCAAGCTCAAGTTGATTGACTTCAATGTGGCACGGCAATGGGATAAAGACGACGGCAAAACCGGCACTATCGTGGGCAAGCATGCCTATGTGCCGCCAGAACAATTTCGAGGCAAGGCCTGTGAGGCGAGCGATATTTACGCCCTCGGCGCCACACTTTTTTATCTGGCCACAGGCAGCGATCCTGAGCCGATTTCACAATCGTCGTTGCAAGATCTCTCAAGCAATGAGTTGGAGCAACTGAGCGATCTAATTAAAAGCTGCACCAGCCTCAATTTAAAAGGCCGCATAAAAGATGCTTTTGAGCTGCAGTGCGCCCTGACCGGAGAGAAAGTCAATGGTTGAAATCAATGATTGAAAATAGTGCCGACGGACAAACAATTCAATTGCCTTATGCCGACCGTGGCAGTCGCATTGTCCTTACCGCCTTGAAAATGACCATTGCCCTCTGGGGTCTGATTCCGGCTATTCTTTTATTGATTGGTGGTTACGGTGCCATTATGGCCATATTTGTTACCCGCAGCGGCGCTGACATGCTGACATTTGGTAGCCTGCTCATGATTGGTGCCATCATTCCCACACTGACTCTGATTGTCATTCGTCACTTCAGTCGCATGGCTATCAACATTGATAAAAACGGCATTGAAATTCCAGCTGATTTGTTTTCAGGCACGCTCAAGCCCACCTATGTGCCCTGGAATAAAGTGAAAAAAATTGTTGCTTTTGAAAGCAGCTCTGACAAACGAGAAAGATCCAGCAGCGCTCTTCTGCGCGGGGAACAACTGGTTTTTCATGTGCGTGATCAAAAGTTGGCCACTATCGCTCTAGACCGCCTTGATTTATATATGTGTGAAAAATTGCTGGTCTGCCTCGATGTTTTTGCCGGCAATGTCGAACAAGAAGGGGTGGACGAAGTTGCGAAGAAAATCAAACACCACCTGCGCGACGAAAGTCAGGACAAATTTCTTGCCCTGACAAAAGGCGACGTTCTCACTCACACCGAATTATGGGAAGACGAATTAAAAAGACGCTTTCGCGCTGCCGCCTTCATGCCTCTTGAGCCCGGTATGATTATGCGTAACGGCAGCCTGACAGTACTGAGACCGCTGGCACTGGGCGGACTATCAGCAGTTTATCTGGCTCAACTAGATAATAATTTGCTGGTAGTTTTAAAAGAATCAGTGGTACCGGAAGACTCTAAAGAAGAGTTGAAAACAAAAGCGCGAGAGATGTTCAAACGCGAAGCTAATCTTCTAATGAAACTGAAGCATCCGGCGGTTGTCTCGGTGCTTGATTATTTTGTCGAAAATGGCCGCAGCTATCTATTGCTCGATTATGTCAGCGGCCAGGATCTGCGCCAATACATCAAACAAAATGGTCGCCTGCGGGAAGCGTTGGTAGTGGAATGGGCAGCTCAAATTGCAACCATTGTCGACTATCTGCACAGCCAGGATCCTCCTGTGATTCACCGAGATCTTACCCCTGATAATTTTGTCATTCGCCCTGATGGCACCATTGTCGTCATCGATTTTGGCGCTGCCAACGATTTTATCGGCAATGCCACCGGCACTTTTGTCGGTAAACAGTCGTACATTGCGCCAGAACAGTTTCGCGGCAAGGCTTGCTTGCAAAGTGATATTTACGCTTTTGGCGGCACTTTGTACTATTTACTCACCGGCGAAGAACCCGAAGCTCTGAGCCAGTCGGAGCCTGGTGAAAAAGTAGAAATATCTTCGCTGTTAAATGATCTGGTCAAAAGCTGCACCGAACTGGAAGTTCAGTCTAGAATTCCCACAGCCGGGAAAATTAGCGAATCGCTTGCTCTCATGTCAAAGGAGCGGCTGATTCAATAATTCAATAAAGAAGTTTCACCAACAGCGAGTAGAGATTATGAGCGACAAAAAAAGCGAAACTGTAGACGCCCAACAAGACGCTAAATGGCGTGCCAAGCTTACGGCCGAACAATATCATGTGGCACGGGAGAAAGGCACAGAGCGTGCTTTCAGTGGCAAATATTGGGATTGCCACGACCAGGGCGTTTACCGCTGCATCTGCTGCGAGGCCGAGTTATTCAGTTCAGAACATAAATTTGAATCAGGCTCAGGTTGGCCCAGTTTTTATACAGCAGTCAATGCTGAGAATGTGGCTGAACACCGCGATATGTCTTACGGCATGCTGCGCACAGAAGTGACTTGCGGCCAGTGTGGAGCACACCTCGGCCATGTTTTCCCCGATGGCCCCAAGCCAACAAAACTGCGCTACTGCATTAACTCGGCCTCTATTGATTTGCAAAAGTCTGATTTGCAAAAGTCTGACTTACTTAAAGAGGAAAAATAAACCTTGAGTAAATCAATCTTGCTGGCCGAAGTGGATGACAACGTAAAAACATTGCTTTCTACTTTGCTCGCTGCTCGCCATCACACAGTAGAAACTCACGGCGACGGCAAAAAGATTTTAGACCTTCTGGCCCTACAGACTTTTGATCTGGTGATTGTCGGCGATCAGTTAAGTGATATCGACGGCATCGGCTTGATTGTCAAAATTCGCTCAGTCAATTCACAAGTGCCCATTGTACTTCTCTCTAAGACCTGGCGTGATGCCGCTGTCTATCAGCAATTAACCAAAGACTTTAGAGTATCGCTGGTTATTCACAGACCAATTAAAGCGGCCTTATTTGGTGCCCAGATTGAGAGCCTTTTTTCTTCAGCAGAAAAATCAATACAGTCTCACGTGCAAAACGAAGAATCAATTTTTCAGACTTTGCAGGGAAATTATCTCAAGGTATTGCCGGAGCGTTTTGAGAAACTGGAAGAAGCAATTACACTGGCCAGGACCAATCCTGACGATGCCGTCAGTCTGCTTGAGGCCATTCGTCTGGCTCATAATCTTAAGGGAACCGCCAGCTCTTGTGGTTTTGGTGTCCTGGGTGAGTCGGCCAGCTCCCTGGAAAAAGCTCTGGATGCCATCCGCGAAAATCAATTGAGTCAGCATGAAGCTGCCTGGGAAGAAATCGACTTGATTGCCAATCTGGTCAAAAGTAATGCCGTGGCCCTGACGGGTGATCCGGTGGCTCAAGTAGACAAACGCGCCTTTGCCACCATAGAGTCTGACGAAGAGATGAACTTTCCCGTGCCTCCACCTGAAGGATTGGATTTAGATGCCTACGAACCGCAAGACAATTTTGACACCTATGACGATTCGGCAGCGGTGCGCGTCATGGTCTTTAGCTCTGATACGATGCCGGCACACAAAAGAATCGGCAACAAAGACACCGGTTTGCCCGTACAAGTTATTTTAAGTCAGAACCACGAAGATGCTATTGCCAAAGCCGGCAAGCTCACTTTAGATGCAGTATTAATTGATATTGACGTGACGCAACCGGCTCCTGCTCTTAATCTTGCGCGAGATCTGCGATCGCTGCCCGGCTATGAAACTTTGCCGGTCGCATTTTTATCGACCTCGCAACAGCAAAAATATATCGAAGATTCCACCCACGCCGGTGCCTCCTTAATGCTGGAAAAGCCGCTGCAAAGCGACATCTTTAACGATGCCATCGAGTATCTGGTCAATGCCAGACAAGGTGGTCGCCCGAGGGTTTTAATCGTGGACGACGACAATGATTTCGTCAAAATCGTCGCTTCTGCTCTTGGCCAGGAAGGGATGCTGGTCAGACAGATGGCCGACCCCACAGACCTGCTCACGGTGATTCAAGAATTTCACCCAGATATCGTTCTTCTAGACGTCACCATTCCTATCGTTAGCGGTTTTGATGTTTGCCGCATGATTCGCACTGCTGCGCATTTTCAAGATCTGCCCATACTATTTCTCACCGGTCAGACCGGTTTAGAAACAAGACTGGCAGCCTTCGAAGCCGGCGGTGATGATTATTTACCGAAGCCTGTAGCCCGAATTGAACTATTGACCAGAGTCAAAGTGCGCTTAGAAAGAGCGCGCATGCTAAAAGAACGCTCGAACAAAGATATTCTTACCGGCCTTTTAATTCGTCGAGCATTTATGGAACAGCTAAACGACATGGCCGAAGAATCGAAACGCAATGGTCTTATTTTCAGCCTCAGTTTAATTGATGTTGATCACTTCAAGCATGTCAACGATCAATACGGTCACCTGGCTGGAGACCGGGTGCTGTCAACTTTTGGCCAGCTATTGAAGAAACGTTTTCGAGTAGAAGATTTTCGCGGCCGTTGGGGTGGCGAAGAGTTTATGGTGGCATTCCGCCATATTCGCAAAGAAACTGCCGGCGGTGCCCTGCAAAGGGCTCTGGAAGAATTGCGGGCATTTGAATTTCATGGTGACCATGGCGAGAGCTTTAATATTACTTTCAGCGCCGGCCTGGTTTCGTACCCTGACGATGGCACCGACGTGGAAGACTTGATTCGCAAAGCCGATGAGCGGCTTTATATTGCCAAAGATTCCGGCCGCAACCAACTTGTCACCTCGGGTTAACCTGCCCTCTTAGTTTAATCAGGATGTGGGCACAAACAAGTAAGCAAAGGTGACCAGGCAATTACAATGGCCAATTTATTGGTGGTGGAAGATGATGAAAACCTGCGCCAGACAGTGCAGGACTGGCTCATTTTTGAGAACTATACAGTGGAAGTGGCGATTAGCGGGCCGGACGCTCTGGAACAACTAAGCGTGAACGTCTTCGACCTGATCATTCTTGACTGGTTTTTACCGGACATAAACGGCATTGACGTCTTAAAGCAATATCGTGCCTCAGGCGGTCTCACACCGGTTCTCATGCTTACCGGGCAAGACTCGCAAAATGCTCGCCAGGCCGGCCTCGATGCCGGTGCCGACAACTATTTAAAGAAGCCCTTCAGACTTCAAGAATTGTCTGCACAGATCAGAAACACTTTAAAAATTGAAAGGAAAATCACATGAGCTCTTTTATTCATCTGGTGTGTGACTACGCTCCGGGCGATATGGCCTGGGCGGAAATAGTAGCGGCGCTCTCATGCAAACTGCATGACGATACCCGCATTCACACGACATCTGTTCATGCCTTCGATACCATTTCTACCGGCTTCATACTGGCTCAGTTAGCACTCACCCCTAACAAATTACGACCATCCAATGTGCTGGTTTTCGCCAACACCGCCCCCCGACGAGACCGAAAAGAAGCCCGTCCGAACAACGAAGGTGAAGGTTTGCTCTTTGCCACTTTGAAAAATGGGGTGCAGGTGCTGGCAGTCAATGCGGGCAACTCCCTGTCATTTATTAAAAACGATATTCAGGAGCTCTGGAGCACCAATGTAGAAGAGCAGGGCAGCCAGTTCCGCTCGCGCGACTATTTCCCGCTGGCGGTGAGCAAAGCCTCGCGCAGCGATTTTTCCTTTATTAAAAACAAACTGGCTATTGCTGAAATAGTGCCTGATGAACCGAAAGACATAGTGGGCTATGTAGATTCCTTCGGCAATATCAAAACCACCATTCGCTCCGGCGACAGCAAACTGGAGCATCTCACTCCCGGCACCAGGCTGAAAATTTCAATCGGCTCGCAAAGTAAAACCGCCACGGTAGCAACAGGCAGCTTCAATATTCTAGAAGGTGATCTGGCCTTTTCGCCAGGCAGCTCAGGCCATGATAAACGTTACTGGGAGTTATTTAAAAGGGGTGGAAGCGCAGCGGATGAATTTGCTCACCCAGTGGCCGGCGCAGCAGTAAAAATACAGCCTGCTTGAAGCTATTGCTTAATCTACCGTGGCAAACCGTTATAACTCCGGCTAATTTGGTATGGTACAAATACACACCCATTTTTCCGTCCAAGTTATCGAACCTAATTAGCCCTAAAGACCAGGATACATGATAGAAAAGCAGGCAACAGCTGATGCCCTCCCCACACTTCTGATTGGGGCGAACATAGTCTCACAGCCAAAACTGGATGAAGCTATGCTCACTGCCAAAAATTTGAATGTGCCATTGGCGCGCGCCCTGGCTATGCTTAATTCAGTGAGCGAGACCACTATGAAGGTGGTTCTTGAAGCTGAAGATCTGGTGCGTTCGGGCAAATCTACTGTAGACATGGCGCTAAAGGCCCTGAGATTGGCGCGACAAAACAATATGACTATGGAGGACGCCATCGGTGTTCTCAATTCGGTGCACAAAAAAACACAGACAGTGCAGAGCATTGCCAACCCATTGACGCAGCTTTTGCTCACTACCGAACTGATCAATCCCGAACAATTAGGGCGCGCTGTTGTTAAAGCTCAAGACACCGGCATGCAAATGGGCCGGGTACTGGTACTCAACCGCGATCTGTCCAGCTGGATGATGAATGCCGCTCTTACAGCGCAACTGCTTGTTAGAGACGGCAAAGTGACTAAAGATCAAGCCACCCAAGCGCTGCTCACTGTGGGCAGAAGGCGCATCAGCATTGAGCAAGCGCTTTTTGAACTGGGCCTTTATTCTGAAAAAGCAGGGCAAACCGTTCGCATTGGCGAACTGGTTTTGATGGCTGGTTTTCTTTCAGACGGCGACATGCTTGAGTGCGTAGAAATAGAACTGGTCAAAGAAAAACAGTTCGGACAAATTTTGCTTGAGCAAGGTTTGGTGACGCACGATTTGTTAGAAGCGGCGATTATTTTACAAGACATGGTAGCCAATGCCACCGTTAAAGCTTTCCAGGCAGCTGAAGCATTGAAGCAAGTAAAAGCGCGTGGAGTGTCAGTCTATCAGGCCATCGCTGAAAATTATTCAGCGGCTCAAGCGCTGCCTAAAGAATTTCTGCCTGCCGATTTGCTGGTGCAATCTGGTTTGATCTCGGCATTCGAAATTGAAAAAGTTGTCGACGTCAAAGAGAAAAGTGCCATTAAAGTCGGCAAAAAAGTATTGTCTACCGGTGCAATCAGCGAACCGGTTCTCTACACCGCACTTCGCACATATTCGCTTTACAGTCAGGGCTTTATATCCAGTGAGCAAGCGGTTCTTTCGTTAAACAAATGCAAAAACGAAAATATCACTTTGGATGAATCACTGGCTAAACTTGGTTGGAATGTACCAGCGCGTATGCAATGGATATGGTGCTAACACAATTTAGTTTGAGAAGCCTGCTACTCGCAAGTTTGTCTTTGATATCGACTTGCTCGGCTCTGGCAGCTGAATCTGCGTCAGAATCTGTACCAGAAGCTCTGGCAACAGGCGTGACCAAAACGCGCCCGAAAATTGGCCTCGCCCTTGGTGGCGGAGGCATGCGCTCAGCGGCTTGTGTAGGTGTGCTCAAAGTACTGGACGAAGAAGGCATACCGGTCGACGTGCTGGTTGGCAGCGGCATGGGTGCCGTTGTAGGCGGGCTCTATTGCGCCGGTCTCACACCGCAGCATATCGCTGAACAATTTACCGACAAAAAACTTATGAGTGCATATGTTACCGTGCCTCTCAAACTGCGAGTGCTGGTGATACCGCTTTTCTATACCCCGAGAATTTTTGGTATCGAACCATATGATGGTCTCTATCGCGGCAAGAAATTCGCATCTTATCTAAACAAACAAGTGCCTGAAACCGAACGCAATATCGAAGATTTAAAAATGACATTCGGGGCTGTGGCGGTTAATCTGATTGACGGCCGCACCGTGACTATGACCAGAGGCAATCTCGGCAAAGCTCTGCAAGCAAGCGCCGCCATTCCTGCTTTGCGAAAACCGGTGAAGTTAGCGGCCTTCGATAATGGTCTGTTTGTTGATGGCGGAGTGCTGGTCAATATTCCAGTCACTGAAGCAAGGAAACTGGGAGCCGATATTGTCATTGCCGTAAACGTTGACGAATCGCTCGGTGCCGTCACAGACAAAGACTTTCATAAAGTCGGCAGCGTCAGCCACCGCGTGGTCACCTTGCACTTTAGAGAAGTAGACGCCGCTCAGCTGGCCAAGTCTGATTATGTCATCAGGCCCAATGTTGATGGTATCGGTATGATTTCAACCAGAGGTGATGACGCCAAGCAGTGCATTCAGTCTGGTGAGACTGCTGCAAGACGTGCTATACCAGCCATTCGCGAATTAATCGAACTCTACAATCGCTAGTTTGTCATTGTCAAAGCGAATCTGAAAACTAACTGGTTAGTGCTGTATCGAGACTGAGTTTGTTGACATGATTTTCGGGTGTTTCGATATGCATGTAATTTTCTAAACCGCCTTCCAGCAGCCTTTTTACATCGTTGACAAATCTGGCAGCCGGACCACCGTCGATCATGCGGTGGTCAAAATTGAGCGTCAGAGTCATCATCGGCCGCACCACAATTTTACCGTCGCGCACCACAGCTCTCTGCTCGATTTCACCAATACCAAAAGTAGAGGTGGAAACACATGGAGGAATCAGCGCTTTGGCGCCCCATTTACCAATGGAACTAAGACCGAATGTGGCACCGAGATATTTAAGACGTACAGCAGGATAACGCATGCCCACCCAGAGAATAAGACGGCGGAGAAGCCATGGCATTTTACTGAAATTGTCCTGGCGGTCGAGATGCTCAAGAGAAGACATATCAGAATCGGAATATAGTTTCAGTTCAGAAGCAATCTCTTCAACCGATTTGGTATCTGGATTTTTGATGGCACCGAAGAATACGGCAGGCTGCTCGTCGACAAAACGCTCGACGGTAAAGCCGGCGACAATGTCATTGAATGTGACTGTGCGCCCCCAGGGCAGGGAAGCAGTGCGGCTATCCGGATGAGCTCTTTGGGCAATGGCAATGGCTTTAAGCAAAATGGCTGTGACAGTGACCTTTGAGCCCATAGATTTGAGCTTGGCTCTGATTTCTTCCACCCAGGTCATATCAATATCAATAAATAGATAGGTGGGCACTGCATCTTTATTGCAGAAAGTGACCATATCGATGACATTCCATCTTGGTCGTGGAATGGATGAGAGTGAGAAGCCCTTACTTTTTCTGTCCATTTTTTTCTTCCGTCACGGTGCCGAGATTGAGATAGACGATAAGACATTAACCAGGTGACCAAAGTTCCCTGCCTTAGCAGAGTTCGGCCAAAGCCACCGGTCTTATCTAATTATAGGCTACCTCTTGGCTTTCCAGAACAAATCTACTGGTAAGTAATGCCCCTATTCACCGACCAAAACGCTGAAATGGGCAGAAACTTGCAACAATTTCGCTTATTTAATCTTGCGGCGACGGTTTTAGCTAGTGTTGAGTGTCTTCTTCTAAAGGTGCAAGACCCTCAGGATCAGTGAGCTGACTCTCATCACGATCTTCCATGGCAGTTTCAAAAGCAGAGTGATTTTGACTGGAAATAGATTCTTTGTCAGGGCCGTAAGTCAGAGTTGTACCATTGCCGTTCGTTTGGCCGTGAAAAGGCAAAGGAACGGGAACCGGAACCGGATCTTCACCATTAGAAATACTGGGCAGGTTATTGTTTTTATTACCGAGGCCAGGAAAACCAAAATTTGCCATGCCACTACCAAAAGTGCCGAAGGGGCCACTTTCAGAGCCGGAGCCGTTTTTGCTATTAGTCACAGTGATCTTATTACCCAACTTGCCGCTTGAATTTGGAATTTGCGATTCGACCATTTTTTTCAAAGTGTCTTCGCGGCGCTTAATTTCTTCCAGTCGCTTTTCTAAAAGCACACGCTCTTCACGGTTCTGGCCAAGCTGAAATTCGCTTTCTTTTTTCAATTCCAAAAATTTGGTGTAAGCAAACCAGCCACCAATAGAAAGACACATCACAAGGATGCCCACAGTCATCTCTAAAAGTTTAAAATTACTTTTCTCTTCAGGCTGGCTGGTGGTGACGTAATCGAGCTCATCTTTCATCTCTAAGGCTGATTGATAGCGCAAATAAACATCTTGCTGAGTGGCGCGACCGACAATCAAGTCAGCGGCTTCAGAGATATCTTCATCAACGTCACGGGGCGAACAAACCGTTAGCGCCAGCGGCTCTTCACCAGTGAGAAGGAAATACATGGTGGCACCGAGGGCGTAAATATCAGAACGCGGATCGGCACCACCCCAATATTGTTCGGGTGGAGAATAGCCCTGAGAGACCACATGCGTGTTGTCGCCATCGTCTTGATAAAGCCTGGCGATACCAAAGTCAACCAGTTTGACGTTGTCTTTGGTGTCAATCATGATGTTGGACGGCTTAAGATCCCGGTAGATAACGGGAGGATCATGCGCGTGCAAATAGTGCAGCACTTCGCAAATTTGTTTAGACCAGCCTAAAACCTGGTCTTCAGAAAAAGGCTCTTCTCTTTCTCTGAGCATGTCCTGCAGGTTATGGCCTTCTACATACTCCATAACCAGGTAATATTCTTCGTCTTCGCGAAATGAATCGAGCACCAGCACGATATTCGGGTGCTGCAATTTACTCAATACTTTCGCTTCACGCAAGAAGAATTGCTGGGCCTTTTCTTTGTCTTCATCACGGAAAAAATCATCGCGCAAACGCTTAACTACGCATTTGCGATTATCAAGATTGAGGTCTCTGGCCAGATAGACTGTTCCCATGCCGCCCTGACCGAGATAATCAACCACCTGCCAGCGACCGCGCAGAACAAAAGGCCCGTCTTTTTGAGGGTCTCTATAAGGCAGTCCGCTATTGCTATGCTCGAAACTGGATGACATAAGTTAAACGAAGATCTGTTGGTTCTTGAGTACTTCAGTATAACAATGTTTAATCTATTACAAAAGCCCGTATTTAAGGCAAAGTTGACGAAAGAGATCGAGCCCCTGGTGATGTTCCGCCGAAAAGCTGTAATCGAGCTCTTTTTTAAAATAACTGTCCAGGGCTGCGGTAGAAAGGCCCGTGCGCCGCTCGGCCTCAACCAGCACCTGCTGATAATCGTCAGTCAAACCGTGGTCAAGACACTGATAGAGAAAGTGATTCAGGCTCTCAAAATCTTGAACGTTAGCATCACACCAGGTTTTGCGAGCAGCCCAGACGCCGAAGACCATGGGCAGCTTGAAGCGCTCAAACCACCACTGACCAAGATCTTTACGCACAAAATTATTTGTCTGACCGCTCTCTTTTAAAGTCAGATCGGCTGCCAGAGCGTTGTCGCCGATCACCACGCAGCCGTCAAATTCGCTGTCGGTGGGCAGGGCGTCGGCCTCGCGAGCCAGATCAGTGACAAATTCGATGCCGTCCAGATAATGCAAATTACCGTCGGCCAGCTCTTCTGCCAGAAGTACCTTAACCAGGTTGTTGGAAGTGGCCGACGATTTAGACAGAGCGATGCGAGAGCCGCATAGCTCACTCAAGGGTCGGCGGCTGAAGAGAAGCACACTGCCTACAGCCCCGCGGCTGGCGATGCAGAGGCGGTCAAAGAGCTTAAAGCCGCCGTCTTCAAGATAATAATGGGCGCTCATAGCCCCGAGCTCGATTTCATGACGGCCGTAAGCACGATTCAACTGACCGGGCGTATCCATGACCAGCTCAAGATTTGCCGGCTTGCGTCTTAAGAAGGGCAAAGTAATGGGCAAACAGTTGACGTAGTCGATTTGGCCGAAAAGCACGGGCTTCAGCAGAAATGGCTTTTCAGAGATTTCCAATGACAAAATAATTTGATTACAAAATAGTGGGAATGGACCATAGAGTCTTTAGTATATTTCTTGCGGCCGCACTCCATATTTCAATTATGCAGGTCTAATGCCGCTCGTCAAGAGGAGAAAGAAAAATTGGTTGCCGTAACAACAAAACCTGTGCGTATGATCGACCTGATATTGGCTAAAAGAGCTGGTTCTGAGCATAACAAAGCTGATATTGCCTTTTTGATTAACGGCATCATGGACGGCAGCATTCCTGATTATCAGCTAGCAGCCTGGCTCATGGCCGTCTGCTGGCAGGGCATGTCACTGCAAGAAACTGCGGAGCTCACCGATGCCATGCGTCATTCCGGCCAGGTTTTAGACCTCTCGGGCATTGGCCCTGTAATTGGCGACAAGCACAGCACAGGCGGCGTTGGCGACAAGACAACTCTGGTATTCGTGCCCCTTTTAGCGGCGGCGGGTATACCCATGGCAAAACTATCCGGTCGCGGACTCGGTCACACTGGTGGCACCATCGACAAACTGGAAGCAATTCCTGGTTTTCAGGTCGACATCAGCATTGACCAGTTTATCGGTCAGGTAAAAGAAATCGGCATGGCCATCGCCGGTCAGACTGCTGAACTGGCACCTGCTGACGGAAAAATTTATGCCTTGCGCGACGTTACCGGCACCGTCGAATCTATTCCACTAATCTGCGCCTCTATTATGTCGAAGAAACTGGCTGCCGGAGCCAATTTCATTATTCTTGATGTGAAGTGCGGCCGTGGTGCCTTTATGGACACCGAAGAAAAAGCAGTGGCACTGGCTCGCGAAATGGCCGAAGTGGGCCGCATCTTAAAACGGCCAGTCACTGCCGTGGTTACCGACATGGAGCAACCGCTCGGCCGCGCCGTTGGTCATACGGTAGAAGTAATCGAAGCGATTGAAACACTCAAGGGCAACGGACCGGAAGACCTCAATGAACTTTGCCTGGAACTCGGCTCGCTTGCCCTGGTTCATGCCGGCATCACTAAAGACCAGGCCGAAGCCCGCAGCCGTTTGCAAAAACTTATCGACAGCGGCGAAGCACTGAAAACATTGGGAGTGCTAATCAGAGCTCAAGGAGGCGATGATAAAGTTTTGACCGATTATTCAATCATGCCTACGGCCAAACACACAAAACCATATCTGGTGCCCGGCAGCGGTAAAAAATGGTTGGAGCATTTGGATGGCAAAAGAGTAGCGGAAGCCTGCAAATTAATGGGCGCCGGCCGCATGAAGAAAGGCGATCCGGTCAATATGGCAGTGGGTGTGGTCTTAAACATCAAAGCCGGTGACAGCACCGAAGGCGGTGCCACCGCCGCCGTCATTCACTATGACACCGAAGAGCATTATTCGGAGGCCGCCTCTAAATTAGCCGAGGCATTCAGCTTCTCAGATAAATTTGTAGAAAAGCCAAAGCTGATTAAGGCCAGCATTTCGTGATCTCGCCCCCCACAAGAATTCGTACCATCAGACTGATACCGTACGAAGAATTCGATGCCGCCACTAATATGGCTATTGATGAGGCTCTTTTAGAACTGCATCTGGCCGGCAAGACTCCAGCCACTTTGCGTTTTTACGGCTGGAAACCGGTGGCGGTTTCATTTGGTTACTCTCAAAAAGTGAGCGAGCGCACAATAGACAAAGTGCGAGCAGCTGGTTATGACGCCGTGCGCAGACCCACAGGCGGTCGAGCGGTATTGCACGAAGGCGAGCTCACTTATTGTTTTGTCGGCGCCGGTCCTCAACAGGAAGGCATTGATTTCAGACCAGCCAGCGAAATGGGCGAGAGTTTCTGGCTAGAGCAGGGCAGCCCGTACCCAGGCTTCTTACCACCGACTATCAATCAGGCTTACAAAGAAATTTGTGACGCTCTCATTTTTGGCCTCAATGAAATGGGAGTAAAAGCCGATCTCGGTCGCTCAAATAGTGCCTACAAGGATCTCGATGATTGTTTTCAGGCCACCACCCAGGCCGATTTACAGTTCGAAGGCAAAAAAATAGTAGGCAGCGCGCAGCTGCGCCGCAAGCACGGCGTCTTGCAACACGGCTCAATTATGATCAATCAGTCTCAGACAAAAATGGCTGAAATATTTGGTTTAGAGCCAGGCGAGGCAGACGAAGATACGAGCGTACGTCATTGCAATTTAGGTGAAGCAATGCCAGGAGACTACGATAGAACCGCACTTGAAGAAGCAATTGGACGAGGCTTTACTCGTAAATTCGATTGCCAATTTGCTGTCTACGACCTAACGGATGAAGAAAGGCAATATGTAGAAACGCTCAAGAATGCAAATTCTTATGCGCTTTAAAATTCATGGCTAGAAAAATTGCTCAAACCGTATCGAGACTGCCGGGTGCCCTGGACGATATACCGGTGTTTCATAGCAACAGCCCTGAACTGGTGCTGGAGGCGGGCATCCTACTTTCCACTTTTCCAGAGGGTGGTAAGAAATTTAGCCATGCTCATTTAAACTATGCCGTGGAAGGAAAATTTGCCCTCTTTTTCCACCACTCTACCGATAGCACTAAGACCACCAGGCCGAATACTCTTTACCTGGGAGCACTCTTAGGCAACTCGAGCGACCGACCAGTATCGGTATATAAAACCGGCGGCGCCAGTTATGCCACCAAACCGGACGCACCATTTGTGGTGCTCGATGCTGTTCTAAACAATGATGACAAATTACATTTTGCCGGCCCGGGAGATAGAGTCTCACTGGATCTGCTAACTCAGTTAACTGAGCCTGAGCACAGCCAGCCTGTGATGCTCGAGCCGGGCGAAACAAAACTTTTTCAGAGTTTTCCATTACCTAAAGGTTTCATTTTGACCCCGCTCAATGGCCGCACCGGCCTGTTCCAATTTGATTGTGACGGCCCAGTAAACCTGGCTGTAGTGTCGGCATTTGCCGAACCTGGGTTTCTTAGCGAAAAGCCTCCCGCAGTCGGACAATTTTTGCAAGTGCTGAAAGACGGCGATCTAGTCGCACCGCGGGACAAAACGCCTACGGTCCCAGGAGCGTCTGGTGAACTGATTTATGGTCGGGTGGCGGGAGTAGCCAAAGGCGCCTCATGGAACGGCACCATTGCAAGTGACAGTCAAAGCGAGTTTTCAATCAGGGCCGGCCAGACATTTTCTTTTCCTCTATGCACCGTAATCGGTGGCACCCTTGGAAGCGAGCAGGTTCAGTCAGCGCCTATGCTTTGCCGCTATCAAGACACTGCTTACCAATCTCACGGCAATTATGGCGTCACTTACAATCTAAATCTGCCCATTCGCAATGCTGACGCCATGCCCATCAATATAGAATTTACATTCCAAAGCCCGCTTAAAAACTCTAATCAGGCCGACAGTTTAAATTTTCTGACGCAATCGCAGAGAACTGTTTTTCGCGGCACAGTAAAATTTTCCTGGACAGATTCTCTATCTGATCGGAGCCAGACGAAACTGATTCATTTAGTACAAACTCAAGGCATGGTCGGCACTGCTCTACTGGAGCTTAATGTCGAGCCTGGTGACTTGCAGATAGTCGATTTTAGTTTCATCTATCCAGCAGATTGCACTCCACCTCACGTACTGACTATAAGGCCGCAAAAGACGAATTAATGTCAGCTATGGCGGCACAAGCCTGGCTCAACTATAGCGATCGGATATCAACATGATAGTATCCTTGTGACCTTATGGAGGGTAACATCATGGGTTGGCTAGACAGATTATTTGGACACAAAGACGCACAGGCACCAGCGGAACAAGCACAGCCACAGGGCGCCAGCACTGCTCAGGCGACCATTGCACCAGAACGAGTTGGTCTTAACGGTGAATACGATCAAAGCGGCCTCGCCAAGCGTGTGGCAAAGGCTTTCGATGAAGCTGATTTTCAAGATCATCAAACAGTTTGGATTGCTCAAACAGGCACCACTGTAGTATTGAAAGGCAAATGCCCTGATCAAGAATTGCTCAATAAAATGGTTGCTACAGCTAGAGCCGTCAATGGCGCTACTGCAGTAGAAACCAATCAAGTCACCATCGGAAAATAGAATCTAGTTTGTAATGTAGAGGCGCGCCCGTTTGGCGTGCCTCTATTTATTAGAAGACACAGGCAGCCCTGCACGAATTCTGGCAGTGCTTCCGCAAGTTCTAGATAAACGCATTAAATAAACGAGCGGGCCAGTGATCCAAAAGAAGTTTTGAATAAGGGCAAACTGAGTTTAAAGACACCGTCATCGAGCTGTTCAAACTGCAGATGCTGCGGATCGGCCGAATAACTGAAGCGATGGGCGCCTCTACCATGAGGGTTTCTAATGGTGACCATATTGCGCGAAGCTTCAAAACCGATAATCGTATAAGCATGATTTTCGATTATCAGCTGCGGTCCACCGCCACTGCGGCCGGAAGTAGCACAAACTACAGGGCTTTGCGAACGCACGGCACCGCCGATAAATGATGAGAGTTCGTCCACGGTGCATTCATAAGGGCGAATCAATTCGCATTTGTTGCCTGTAATCAGCCCCAGACCAAGCTCTAAGCGGTGTTGAGCTAGATCCAGGGATAATTCGACTGATCAATGCCATGTGCGCCTTCCTTGGCAATGTCTTCAGGAGTAAAAACATAATCTAATTTGCGCCCTACTTTTTCTGGGACAACCGATGGCGTGGCCAGGGCCGAATCGCTGGTAACCGCATCTTTGCCGCCTATAGCCGGTTTAGCTATTACTGGCCTGGGATTTAATTTCTCCAACGCCCTGGCGTGCTCTAAAGCTGTTTTACAACAAGCGGCCTCAGCACTGTCAGGAAAATTATCGACAATATATTGAAAAATTTGGCTGGAGCGAGTGGTGCGATTGCTTTCTCGATTAGCCAGGGCGGCGTGTAAAGTGCCCAGGCCGACTCTATCGAAAGAGGGCTTTTGGCGCTAGATGCTGGTTTTGCTGCTTTAGCCGCAGGTGGACCGGCAGCGTAGCAGGGCATGGAGGCGACTAGCAGTGTGGCCGCCGTCAGTGTGCGTCTTAAGGAAATTCGGGTTTTAATGGGATCTGGCATAAACATTTTGGTTACCAGTTCTATGTTGTCACGCAGATTTTTCGTAATTCCACCACTGACACCAGAATAAAGGTCTCTATAGTTAGGTATGAACTGTAGCAATTGCAGCAAGGACCCAAGCAACTATGGCTGACAAAATCGACTTTACTAATAATGCCGACTTACGCTTTGACTCAAAGCTCGACCTGCCACCAATTAACATGAGCTTAGTCGGTCGCGACGACTATCCGAAAGAACCGCTTTCATTATTGTCGATTACAGCTGAGCAGCCAAGAAAAGAAGTGTCATTGCCAAGTTTAGAAGCAAAAAACACGAACTGGGCTACCGATTCATTCTCTAAAATATATCAAGACGGCGTCTTTAAGGTGCTCTCAAACAGTGCCGGCAACAGCCACATTGGCCTTAAATTTTTAGAGTCACCAGCTCCAGACGATAAAAGACTGCGCGGCATGATGGGCAGTCAAAAAGAAAAGCTAGAAGACAAATTTAGCCTTTCTGTCCAACTACAAATCAAATTCTGATTGACTCGCTAAAATCATCGCTTCCAGCGCAATAAGCGCCGCTCGCTCAGATCTACAAGCGACGTGAGCAGAAGTGATATCACCACCAGAGCCACCACGCCCACATAAACTGTGGCCATGTCATAAGTGCCTGACGCACTGACTATCATTTTGCCCAGACCTTGCTCAGCCGAAATAAATTCGCCAATGAAAGCGCCCAGCAAAGCCAGGCCGATATTAAGCTTCATGGCATTAATAACCCATATAAGCGAGCTGGGCACAATCACCGTGCGAAATGTCTGCATTTTAGTGGCGCCGAAAACTTGCATTAAGCGCAAATATTTAGGTTCAACCGTTACCGCGCCTTGATAGGCCTGGCCAATCGCCACCACAAAAGTCGCAATAAAAGCCAGGGCGACCTTTGAAACAATACCGATACCGAACCAGACAATAATAATCGGCGCCAGAGCAAAGATTGGAATGGCTCCAGCAGCCACTATATATGGCTTAGAGAGACGAGCGACAATGCGCGAAGCCCAGAGCGAAAGCCCCAGAGCGGCACCAGATATAGTGCCAAGGATAAAACCAATGGACGCTTCAAAAACAGTCACTGCGGCATTACGCAAAAGCTCACCGCTATAAGTCAGGCGCAAAAATGTTTGCCAGACTTGGGCGGGGCTCGAGAAAATGAACTGGTGCTCTTTACTGTCGAGAGTATAAAAATACCAGAGCGTCAGCAAACACAGCAAAGGTAGTGGGTATAAAAACCATACAATTTTATTTTCGAGACTAGCCTGCTTCATAGCCATGCCTCAAATGCCTTCGAAGGCAATATTCGATTTCAGAGCAGACCAGATCTGATGAAAATAGGTGGCGAATTCGGTGGTACCACGCACGTCTTCCGGCTCGCGTTCTTTTAAATCGACAATGAACTCGTTGCTGAATTTTCCTGCTCTATCCATGATTAGCACCCGATCTGATATGGCAATGGCTTCGTCAATATCGTGGGTGACCAGTATGGCCGCTTTATTCTGTTTTTTTATAAGCGAATAAAATTCGCTCTCCAGGCGCAGTTTAGTGTAGAAGTCGAGGGCCGAAAAAGGTTCATCAAGCAAGATCAATTCTGGCTTGAATAAAAGCGATTGAATAATGCTAACCCGCTGCCTCATGCCACCAGATAGTTCACCGGGATATTTTTTGACGATATCGGCAGTAAGGTGAAAGCTTTTCAGATATTCCTGAAGATCGGCTTCGATTGAATCCTGTAGTTCATGGCGCAGCTCTGCCGCTAAGCGCAAATTGCTGCCCACTGTGCGCCACGGAAGCAGTGCATCTTCTTGAAAAATGTAGCCGACGGCTTGACCTTTCTTGCTGCCACTGATTGTGATTGCACCGCCTTGCGGCTCGATCAATCCGGCAATCAAATTAAGCAGGGTAGTTTTACCGCAGCCGCTGGCTCCAAGAATTGAAATCAATTCTCCCTGCCGCACATTCAAATTAAGATCACTGATTATGCTCTGTCGCTTGTGCTCTTTTACATAAGCAAAAGACAGGGCTGCTACTGAAAGAGCGTCAGCAATCTCAGTGACCATGGGCTGGTATTTTCTTTACGAATGACATGTCGACATTATCGTCGTAAGAACCAGGCCCTTCAATATCGCCTATCTCACGCCTCAAATTGATGGCATTGGTCCAGGCTTCGAGGTTGAGCATTGGCGATAGAGGCACCGTTTTGCTGGCGCGCAGACGATCGAGAGCAACTTTGATTACAAGGGCAGAACATTCAGGAAATTCTTCATGAGCTACAGCGGCGGCCCCCACAGGATCATTATGAATGTACTGCATGGCTTGATCTAAGGCATTCACTGCAGCTTGAATTTTTTCAGGGTGTTCTTTGCAATATGCATCTGAAACAGTCAAACCGGTAAAAGCAAATTCGCCCACTTTAGGCTCATAAACTACATGGGCACCATTCTCGATGGCTGTTGACACCACCGGCTCAATTTCCATTGCCAGGTCGGCTTTATCGGCTTTGAGCATTGGTAATAACGTGCCGAAAGCGCCTTGCACAATAGTGGCTGGAATGGCATTGCCGTTATTCTGCAGCAGTTGTTTCATCACCGCATAACTGGTAGATGGTGCTGAATAAGTCGCCACTCGCGCACCACCTAAAACATTACTGTTGGTGGAGTAACCGAATTTATTACTATAGCTAATCACCCAGAACGGTGTGCCACTGACCACTGATGCCACCACTTTTCCGCCCTGGCCGCGCTCTCTGGCAATGGCGGCAAATGTCGGGTCTGCTACACCAAATTGAGCGTTGCCTGTAGAGACTGCGGTGAATGTTTTCTCGTCACCACCGGTGGAGACAAGTTTGACGTCGAGGCCGTTTTTGGCAAAATAGCCTTTTCTCATGGCTACATAAAGAGGCATGTAGAGAAAGACATGACCGAACTGGGCGATAGTGACACTCTTGCTTGCAGCAGAGTCGCCTTTGCTATCACTGCCACTGCACGCCGTCAATAAAATCGAGGTGCTCAATGCGATGCAAATGCAAATAGTGACGCCGATGGAAAATGCTTTGCGGTTCATGCCATTGCTCGCGAAAAAGGGAATCTACAGCAGCCTGAATCATACAATATAAGAATGCCCCGCCGGTGCTATGACCAACAGGGCATTCTTTATTCAGCTTTTAAAGCTTGTTTTTTAAGAGATGCTTGGTTGTCTACTTATTTAAGTGGATCACTTAAACCAACAACCAGTTCAATTCTTAATAACGGCCTCTGCCGCCACCGCCGCCGCCATCGCGGGACTTAGGCTGGGAAACGTTAACTGCAATCTGTCTGCCGTCAACTTCACGTCCGTTGAGAGCTTTGATTGCGGCTTCAGCCTGGGCTTGGGTCGCCATTTCTACGAAAGCGAAACCACGTTGTCTACCAGTTTCACGATCAGTTGGGATCGCTACTGACACAACTTCGCCGTACTCAGCAAAGAGATCTTGCAGATCTTGCTGTGTAGTTTTGAATGAAAGGTTTCCTACAAACAATTTGTTATTCACGTCAATTTTCCTCTTACGACCGCAAGATCTCAGTTTATCGAGAACGGTTGGTCCTTTTGTACTGTACTAGTCTGTCATGGTTTTGGACTGGATGCCCAGAACCACTTCCTCTGGCAAAGTCGCTTGCGCGGCTTTACCTTGTCACCCCATCCGACTTCAGTGCGTCTTCGGCAACTAAAGCCTTCCCCTTGGTTTCCACAAGGGATTCCTCGGCGACGACAGTTTTGTCTTTCGACTCCACTGTAGGAACTTTATCCGCTAATTTAGCTTTTGCTTCATTAGCCTTAGCTAAGGATACTGCTAGATCGTGCTCTTTGATCAGCTTGACTACCTTTGCTAGTTTACGTAAATTATCCCGAGCCTCAAACTGCTCGGTCTGATCGGCGTCATGTCTTTGTATCTGTTTCCACTCACGAATGGTGCGCATTAAAAAGTCGCGATCAATCTCGGTGTATTTCGATTTACGTAGAATTCCGGTCATAGCTCTGGCTAACATGACATGACCGGTGGGATCACCCGGGTCGAACTGTACAGCTTTGGAGAGCTTTCGATAGGCTTCCTTGAAGTTACCTTCAAGCAGTGCCTGTTCGCCGCCAAAACGCATGTAAGAGGCCTCTGACATACGGCCGCTGACGCCCTTCCCGAAAAAGGCGGCATTT
Source organism: Candidatus Obscuribacter sp. (assembly GCA_021772135.1). Lineage (GTDB taxonomy): Bacteria > Cyanobacteriota > Vampirovibrionia > Obscuribacterales > Obscuribacteraceae. The sequence goes on along the minus strand of JADYXQ010000157.1, from coordinate 22,038 downwards.
GCCGGTTCACGCGAATAGGACGTGGCTTCATCATCATTGATTGAGGGAGAAATCACATCAGCAAAGGCCGGCATCAAAGATGGTGCTGCAATCGCCGCCAAAACAATCAGGCTGAATATCAGTTTTTCGCGCTTAGTCATTGTTTTTTCTCTTGATCTTGAGATGAGTCGCTCTTATCTTTGTCGCTCTTATTTTTGTCATCGGTGGTGACGTCGGTGATGTCAATATGCTGAGTATTGGACTGGATATCGGCAATCTCGCTTTCCAGCTCCCGAATACGGCCATCGATACGGGCAATCTGAGTCAGTTCCTCGTGAATTTTTTCTTGCAAGACCCGGCCGTCGATGGTGGAATTTTCGACAAACAGTGTGTAAGTGCGCTGGCCGATAGTTTGCAGATGTTGAGTTTTCTCCGAAGTCAAAGACATCACATTCATTTTTAGCTTAGCTGCTTTGGCCGCGCGATTAGTCTGGTCGGCAGCCTGTTTGGTTGCTTCTTTGACTTTATTGAAAATGTTATCCAGTCCTGCCATTTACTTTCTCACTTAAGCGTTGATTGAGTCATTTGATCCGCTTGGATTTTCAGACAAATTGAAGCGTTTGTGAATCAGCTTCACTGCTTCACGGCCGTTCTTCGCCGGTGTCAAAATGCTGACACGCATATCGCCTGTGGCCACCATTTGCACCGGAATACTGGCTTCATGCAAAACTTCGAAAACGCCTGCCACCACTTCGGGACGATTGGTGAGGCGGCGACCCACTACCGATACTTTGGCAATATCGGTTTCTACCTGCATCAGCGGATTACCGAGACTTAGTGCCAGTGATTCGATTAACTGCTGCACTCTAGGTAGTGCCGATTTTTCAACAGTGAACACCAGTTCTTGCGAAGGTTCGTCTTCATGCTTGAGCACCATTACCATATCGGTTTGAATGCCCAATTCTTGCAAGCGGGTGAATAGTGCGGAGATGCCCTCGAAAGGCTTGCTTTCAGTGGCGTTGTCGAGGCTTTTCAAAGTAATGATGGCCGAGTTCATATCGCAAGAAATTCCGGCGATTGTGTATTCGGGTGATACCACTCTATGAGTTATTAGCGTGCCTACATCTTCAGGTACAAAAGTTGAGCGCACCCTGATTGACACTTGATTGTCCATGGCAAGTTCTACCGATCTAGCATTCATCACCTGTGCTCCCGTGGCAGCAAGTTCCAACATTTCTTCATAGCTGACCGACGGCAGTTTTCTGGCGTCAGAAACGATTCTTGGATCAGCGGTATAAACTCCCCTGACATCAGTATAAATATCACAACGATCCGCGCCCAATGAAGCAGCCAGCGCCACCGCCGTGGTATCTGATCCGCCGCGACCAAGGGTGGTTAATTCTTCGTTTTCAGTTACGCCCTGAAAACCAGCAACTACGGCTATTTCCCCCCGAGCCAGCGCTGATTCGAGACGGTCGGTGCGCATCTCTTGAATTTTCGCTACGCCATGACGGCCTTCAGTAATAATGCCGGCCTGAGCGCCGGTAAATGATTTGGCTTCATAACCAAGAGTTTGAATGGCCATGGTCATCAGTGCGATAGATACCTGCTCACCAGTGGCTAAGAGCATGTCCATCTCACGCGGATTGCGATCGCCCACTGCGGGCGTTAGTTGCTCAGCCAGAGCAATCAGATGGTCTGTAGTGTGCCCCATAGCTGATACCACAGTCGCGACTTCATGACCTTCAGATGCACCTTTCACCACGATTTCGGCAGCTTTGCGAATTTTACTTACGTCAGCGACCGAAGTGCCACCAAACTTTTGAACCAGACGCGCCATGAATTATACGAATTTACTCAAGTCTACAAATAGCCACATGACAATGATACTGGATGCTTCAGGGCAAAAGTAAAATCTTGGCCAAGAAAAATCTAATCTTGGCAGTGCGGTGGCAGGTGGTGGTGAGTTACGGCATCTCTAAATGGGGCTGTGAAGCCGACAGAGATTTTTGCGCAAAAATCTCTGTCGGTTTCACAGCTCATGCATCGGCACTCTGATGTCAGTGCCCTGGACAAAGGCAATAGCTTCATCATATCCAGCGTCAACGTGACGAATCACACCCATACCAGGGTCGGTTGTCAGCACTCTCGTTAGTCTTTCGTGAGCTTCGGCAGTGCCGTCGGCCACAATTACCTGGCCGGAATGCAAGGAATAACCCATGCCCACTCCGCCGCCGTGATGCAACGAAACCCAGCTGGCACCGCCTACGGCGTTAATCATGGCATTGAGGTAAACCCAGTCGGCCACAGCGTCAGAGCCGTCTTTCATTGATTCGGTTTCGCGATTAGGCGAAGCCACCGAGCCAGAATCAAGGTGGTCGCGACCAATCACAATGGGCGCCTTAACTTTGCCCTGAGTCACCAGATCATTCATAATCAAGCCCATTTTCAGGCGATCTCCGTAACCCAGCCAGCAAATGCGGGCAGGCAAACCCTGGAACTTCACTCTTTCGGCAGCCAACTTGATCCAGCGGCAAAGCGCTGTGTCAGAGGCAAAATTAGTCAGAATGGCCTGGTCAATCACGGCGATATCGGCCGGATCTCCAGACAGTGCGGCCCAGCGGAACGGTCCCTTACCTTCGCAAAAGAGCGGACGAATGAAGGCAGGCACAAAACCGGGGAAGGCAAAGGCGTCTTTAACACCGTGGTTGAAAGCTTCTTGACGAATATTATTGCCGTAGTCAAAAGTGATCACACCGCGTTTTTGAAATTCGAGCATGGCTTTGACGTGGATAGCAATGGCACTGTCGGCCAGTTTTAGATATTCGTCAGGTTCCGCCTGGCGCAGATCTGCTGCCGCGGCAGTGGACATCGCCTGACCATCTTTTGTCAGGGGAATGTATCCATTGAGCGGATCATGAGCAGAAGTTTGATCTGTTAAAACATCAGGCAGGAAGCCCATTTCAAGCATCTGGGGCAAGAGCTGCGCGGCATTACCGTGCACACCGATAGACAGCGCCAGACCTTTACTTTTCGCTTCAGCAGCCAGCTTAAGTGCGTCATTGAGATCAGTGGCCTGTACGTCTAAATAGGCAGTCTCCAACCTTCTTTGAATGCGGGTTTGATCTGCTTCGATACAGATTGCCACCCCTTCATTCATGGTCACTGCCAGTGGTTGCGCACCGCCCATTCCACCCAGACCGGCAGTCAAAACGATGCGACCTTTTAAGGTGCCACCATAATGTTTGCGTGCCAGGGAGGCGAAGGTTTCGTAAGTGCCTTGCAAAATTCCCTGGGTGCCGATGTAAATCCATGAGCCGGCCGTCATCTGGCCAAACATCATCAGGCCTTTTTTATCCAGTTCGCGGAAATGCTCCCAGTTGGCCCAGTGACCAACCAGGTTGGAATTGGCGATGAGAACGCGCGGAGCATTGCTGTGACTTTTGAAAATGCCCACCGGCTTGCCGGACTGAATGAGCAAAGTTTCATCATTTTCCAGACCAAGCAAGGCTTTAACAATCGCTTTGAAACAGGGCCAGTTGCGCGCCGCTTTACCTGAGCCGCCGTAAACTACAAGATCAAGAGGTCTTTCTGCCACATCCGGATCGAGGTTATTGAGCAGCATTCGCAACGCTGCTTCTTGCACCCAACCTTTGGTGTGGAGCTTGACTCCACGGGGAGCGCGCACAAAAATCGGCTCTTCTGCGGCAAGAATAGCGGCGATCACTTCAGCGCCTGATTGAACCCCGGCAGTAGTGGTCATGTGAATTTTTCCTCTTGATCTGAGAGAATAAATGAAGACGCGGTGATAGAACCCCGCCGCCAGTCAGGCGCAAATGATAGCTTAAGATCGCTGCTTTTGAAACGCAGAACAGAAGAGGAAAATCAATGGTTAAGGAATTAAGTAAGAAAGAACCCAAAGTCGAAAAGACTGTGGAGACACTTTCCGGCATTCCTCTTAAGGCTGTCTATACACCTGACGACATCAAAGACCTGGATTACAAAACCGCATTGAATGACCCCGGTCTCTTCCCTTATACACGCGGCATTCACGACACCATGTACCGCGGCAAAATGTGGACAATGCGTCAGTTTGCCGGATTTGGCGGTGCTGAAGAAACCAACGCCCGCTTCAAATATTTACTGGCCACAGGTACAACGGGCCTCTCCACTGCCTTTGATTTGCCGACGCTCATGGGGCTTGATTCAGACAATCCTAAATCACATGGCGAAGTAGGCGTCTGTGGGGCGGCTATCGATTCGCTGGAAGACATAGAGATTCTCTATAGAGATTTGCCGCTCGATAAAGTCTCCACATCGATGACAATTAACGGCCCTGCTGTCATTATTTTCTGTATGTTCCTGGCCAATGCAAAAAAACGTGGCTTTGATTGGAAACTGTTGAATGGCACTTTGCAGAACGATATTTTCAAAGAGTACACAGCGCAGAAAACCTATTTGATTCCGCCGCGCCCGGCACTCAAATTGATTCAAGACATGATGGTCTTCTGTACCGAAAATGTGCCGAGGTGGAACACCATTTCAGTTTCGGGTTATCACATTCGCGAAGCTGGTGCAACCGCCGTTCAAGAATTGGCTTTCACTCTAGCTGATGGTTTTGCTTACGTTGATGCCGGGCTGGAAGCCGGTCTTAAACTCGACGATTTTGTGCCGCGTCTGTCATTCTTCTTCAATGCTCATATTGATTTCTTTGAGGAAATTGCTAAATATCGGGCCGCCAGACGCATCTGGGCTAAACGTATGCGCGACCATTACGGCGCTAAAGATGAACGCTCACTGAAGTTGCGCTTCCACACTCAGACGGCCGGTTGCAGTCTGACGGCGCCACAACCGGAAAACAATATTATTCGCACCACTATTGAGGCGCTGGCAGGCGTGCTTGGTGGTACTCAATCACTGCACACTAATTCTATGGATGAAGTGTTGGGATTGCCTACTGAAAAAGCGGCTCACATCGCTTTGCGCACACAACAAATAATCGCATTTGAAACAGGCGTGGCCAATGTTTCAGATCCGCTGGCAGGTTCTTATTATGTTGAGTGGCTCACTGACGAAATGGAAAGAGGCGCCAACGAATACTTCAAACAGATTGAAGAAATCGGTGGTGTCATGGCCGGTATCGAAAACGGATACTTTATGAAAGAGATAGCCGATTCGGCTTACAAGTTCGAGCAGAAAATGCAATCGGGCGATCGAGTCTTCGTCGGTTTGACCGGCTTTAAAGAAGAAGCTCCCGGAGCCAAGATTGAAGTGCTTAAAATTGGTCTGGAATACGAAGAGCGACAGCTTAATCGCATCAAAGCATTGAAAGAACGTCGCGATAATGAAAAGGTAGCCAACACGCTGGCAGCTCTCAAACAGGGTATGAGGGACGGCAAAAATTCATTCCCGTTCTTGATGGAAGCGGTGGAAGCTTACGCCACCCTTGGTGAAATTTGTAATGCAATGCGGGAAGTCTGGGGAGCCTACAGAGAAACTGCCTATCTTTAAAGAGATGCCATGAAAAAGATTGTGCCCGCCATTATGGTCGCGCTGGCAATTGTGTCAGCAATGTTCTGCCAGCCGGCAGTAGCCGTGGAGAACAAAAGAGACCAGGGAATCAAACTCTATAACGCCAAAAACTTTAAAGACGCCGGGCGCCTGCTGGATGAACACCTGACCGTTTATCCACAAGACATTTACGCTCTTTATTATGACGCTCTTGCCTGCCAGGGCCTCGGCAACATGGGCAAGGCCAAGATCTATTACCGACAAGTGGCAACGCTGGCTCCCAACCACCAGCTTGGTGGTTATGCCAAGTCAGTTTTACGACAGATCGATCCCAGCTTCGTAGCCGCTGCATCGACAAGCAGCAGTGCGTTCGGCGGCTCACCGGGCCCCTCCAACAATATGACGATCGCGCCTGCAGGCGTGCCGACCCTGGACAATTCGATACCAATGGAGTGGGATGTTAACTGTGCTCCAGATGAGCACGGAGTGGTTTGGGTTGATGCAGCCATCAACGGCCGGAACGTCAAAATGGTCTTCGACACCGGAGCACCGGGTGTGGTGATCGGCAAAAATCAAATGGCCGAAATTGGTCTGGAACCGCCTAAGGGGCCGTCAACTGGCGAAACCGGCGGATCTTCGTCAACTGAAAAGGTCAAGTGCTGGGTCTTTCCCATGAATGTAAAAGTTGGTCAGGTAGAGCGAAAAGTACTGGTGCAAGTTCTTGAGACCAACCAATCAGAACCTCTGCTGGGACAAACTTATGCCGGTTTATTCGAATGCACCGTCGACCCAGGAGCAAAGCGAATTCACTTCAAACAACGCGGTTACAGCAAAGGAGCCACTCGCAACGCTTACGAAGTGCCATATGTATTTGTACCGGCCGGCAATCGCATTATTGTTAATATCGAAGTCAATGGTAAAACCGGTCCGGCGATCTTCGATTCAGGTAATACATCATCGGGAATCAAATTTTTGAATCTCGATCAAGCGAAAAAATTTGGCCTCTCCATTCCTGCCGATGCAGACAACGTGATGTCGGTTGGCATCACTGGCTCAAGTTCTAATAAGAGCTTCCCCGTGCGACGGGTGCGCCTCGGGCCAATTGACCGCACCGATTTGTTAGTCACAGTTGGTGCTATTCCTGATGAAGAGGGTTATCCGCTGCTGGGCCAGCCTTTCTGGCAGGGTTATGAGTACACGATTAATCGTCAGAAAAAGGTTATCGAGTTTGTCAGACGGTAATTGCTCGATGCAAAAGATGTTTTTTAGATTATCGCCATTGATACTGTCAGTGATACTGTCAGTGATACTGTCAGTGGGGCTGTCTAGCGGTTCGGCATTTGCTGCAGAAAATAAACGCGACCAGGGAATTAAGCGCTACAACGCTAAAGACTTTAAACAAGCAGAGCTGCTTTTAGACCAGCATCTCACCGCCTACCCACAAGATATTTACGCTCTATATTACGACGCCCTCGCCTGTCAGGGCCTGGGTAATATGGGTAAAGCAAAAATTTACTACCGCCAGGTCGCAACTCTCGCCCCCAATCATCAACTGGGTGGCTTTGCCAAATCAGTACTGCGGCAAATTGACCCAGGCTTTAGTGGCGGGGCTTCTTCGGGCTCTTCTTCTGGCTCATACTCGGGCTCGATGTCACGATCATCTGGTGGCGGTCAATCTAATCAATTAGACTCGTCTATCCCGATGGAATGGGACGTGCCCTGCGAGCCCGCTGACCGAGGAGTCTGGGTAGATGTAAAACTGAATGGACGGCCGGTAAAAATGATTGTTGATACCGGTGCCCCAACTATGGCCATCGGAAGAAGTCAATTGCAGGAAGCAGGAATTGACTATCCTAAACCGCCGCCCAAATCTGCGAACGGCCAGGCCGAAAGGGAAGCTGAACGCGGTTTCTATCCGATGAGCGTTAAAATCGGGACGGTAGAAAGAATCGTCATGGTGCACATTCTAGACAACAATCAAGGCACACCTCTAGTGGGCCAGACTTATATCAGCCTTTTTGAATATACCCTCGATCCTGGTGCAAAGCGAATTCACTTCAGACAGCGCGGCTATAACAAAGGCGTTAATCGCAATGCACACGCTGTGCCTTTTGTCTTTGTTAAAAACGGCAATCGAATACTTGTGCAAGTAGAAGTTAACGGTAAGAGTCAACCATACATTTTTGACACAGGTAACACCGCTGCCGGTATCATTTATCATAATGCCGACCAGGCGGAAAAATATGGTGTGCGCATTCCTCAAGATGCCGAAATGTCGCTGGTAACTGGAGTTAACGGCACAGTACCGGCAAGGAAATTCACTGTTTCTCGGGTTCGACTGGGCCCAATTGATAGAACTGATTTGATGGTGCAGGTCAAAGAAGGTAAGGCAGACGACTTACCTTTACTTGGTCAGCCTTTCTGGCAAGGCTATGAATACACAATCAACCGTGAAAAAAGCGTGATCGAATTCGTTCGACGTTAGCCTGATGAACAAACTAACAATTATAAATTGCATAACGGCTCTGCTAGCCCTTCAAGCGCCGACTTGCCTGGCCGCGCCAGCAGTTGAAAATCAACGGGATCAGGCAATCAGGCTTTACAACGGCAAAAATTATCGAGCAGCGGTGCAGCTTTTCGATGATCATTTATTACTCTATCCCGACGACCTTTATGCCCTCTACTACAACGGTCTTGCCTGTCAGGCAACGGGTAATCTGGAAAGGGCAAAATTACTCTACATACATGCCTATACTCTGGCACCACGTCAGCAAGTGGGTATTTACGCCAAAGCAATTTTGATGAAACTTGATGCCAGTCTATTCGCCCACGAAAAAGCGGTGGTAACTCCGAGCTCTACAAAGTCAGCATCCAGAGTGGTTACAACACGAGTGGCACAAGATACTCTAGATCACAGTATTCCGCATGAATGGAATGTTCCATGTACTATCGACCGAAACAAAATTTATGTCGATGTACAGTTGAACGGTCGAAAAATTAAAATGATGTTTGACACCGGCGACCCAACCATGACAATCGGCAAAAATCAGATGGGAGAGATTGGACTTGAATTTCCCAAAGGCCCCCCCGATGGCAATATGGGCGGCTCTTCTTCAGATGATACAACTCCTTTCTGGCGCGTACCCATGAGAGTCAAAGTTGGCGGCGTTGAACGAACCGTCGAAGTAACTGTGCTCGAAAATAATCAGGCTGATCCACTATTAGGGCAGTCTTACGCTGGTTTGTTTGAATGCACAGTTGATGTGAGCGGCAAACAAATTCATTTTAGGCAGCGCGGACTAAATAAAGGCAAAAACAGGAATGCTTATGAAGTGCCTTACATTTATCAAGAAGCAGGTAATCGCATTCTTGTAGATGTAGAAATTAATGGCAAGCTAGGACGGTGCATTTTTGATACTGGTAATACTGCTGCTGGAATATGTTTCAATGATGCCAGGCAGGCCACCGCATACGGAGTGTCAATTCCCCACGATGCTGTCCGTACAACGACTTCCGGTATAACCGGCGCAGGAAGGTGTAAAAGGTTTACGCTCAGGCGAGTGCGGATGGGTCCGCTAGATAAAACTGACCTCAGCGTTACTGTGTCTGAAAAAACTGACGACAATGAACCGCCGTTGCTTGGTCATGCCTTCTGGGAAGGTTTTGAATACACGATCAATCGCGAGAAAAAGATAATCGAATTCGTCAGACGATAAATTACTGAATTTTTCCACTCAGAGATAAATACAGAATTACCGCGCCAAAAAGCAAGCGATAACCAACGAAAATCCAGGTGCCATGCTGCTGCAGGTAGCGAATCAACCAGGCGATGGCCAAATAGCTCACCACCATAGACGATACCAGGCCAACAGCCAGGCTGGTCATGCTATCAGATTGTCCCACCAGTCCATGTTGAACCATATCTTTAAGTTCGAGCAAACCGGCCAGTGTAATGGCTGGTATACCAAGTAGAAAACTAAAGCGCGCCGCTTCTGCCCGCTTCAAGCCCAGAAGTAGTGCCATCGTCAATGTGCTGCCGCTGCGCGAGCATCCCGGAATTAGAGCAATCGCCTGAGCCAGACCGACAAGGGCGCCATCACGACCGGTGATATCGTCTAAGGTGCGTTGATGCTTGCTTACTTTTTCAGTGACAAATAGCAGTATGCCCATCACAATCGAGGCACAGCCTATGACATTGAGAGAACGCAAAGGGCTGCCGTCTTGTTCTAAGAAAGGCTTGAGCAAAAGACCGAGAACACAAATCGGAATGGTACCAATGACAATGGCACCGGCAATACGAAAATCGCGATCGGTATAATCTTTGTTTCTAATTGCGGCAAGCGAACCTTTTGCAATTCCCAGCAAATCTTTAAAGAAATAGGCCAGCACAGCCACCACTGATCCCAGCTGAATAACGGCACTGTATGCGGCACCAGGGTCTTGCCAGTGCAAAAGCGAAGGCACTACTCGTAAGTGCGCCGTTGAGCTGATGGGCAAAAATTCGGTTAAGCCCTGCACCACACCTAGTGTGAGCGCTTCGACAATGCTAATTGCTGAGCCGTCGGCCATCATGGATACCTGTATGCACTGAATTAAACTTAAGCATTATGGCATTTTACGGCTGCCTGTCTAATGCCTCTCGATAGATATCTGATCGAGATATCGAAAATTCTTTGGCGCCTTCGGCCGCTGCGCGGGAGAGTTTTACGCCTGACTTGAGCGCGGTATCTATATAAGCAAGCACTTTTTCTTTCTTAGCCGGTTGGCTGAGCCAGTCGCTCATGTCTTCAGCCACATCACTGCAGCCGGCAACGACGAGCACACATTCGCCTCTGACCTCGCTTCCTTGTATATGGGTCAAAATAGTGGCCAGATCGCCGCGAATAAATTCTTCGTGCATCTTTGTCAGCTCACGCACTAGACAGGCTTTTCTGGTGCCGTAGTGAGCGAGAAAAACTTCCAGAGTGCGTTCAGCTTTGTGAGGCGAGACATAATAGACCGACGTACGCGGATCCTTTGCCATAGCTTGCACTCGCGCATTGATTTCACCCGCTTTGTCAGGGAGAAAACCTTCAAATGAAAAGCGGTCAAGCGGTAGACCGCTACCCACTAGAGCCAGAACAAAGGCTGAAGGCCCGGCAATAGGAATAACGGTCATGCCGATGGCAATAGCACACTCGACAATGGGGTGACCGGGGTCGCTAATCAAGGGCATGCCGGCATCGCTAATCAGGCCGATATTTTTTGATTGAGCGTTGGCATCTTCAAGCAGGCGTAAACGTTCATGCTCATTGAACTTATGACAGCTCAACATCCTCTTTTTCAAATTGAGGTGATTGAGTATTTTGATCGATATTCTTGTGTCTTCCGCCAGGATCAGATCGCATGTCTTTAAAGCATCAATTGTGCGCGGCGATATATCGGCGAGATTTCCAATTGGCGTTCCTATTATGAACAGCTTTCCCGACACGTTGACAACCCTCCAATCTCGGCCTGTACAAAAACTGCGCCGTTGAAAACTCCCAGACAGTCAAGTATTAGAGCATTTTATCTTTGAATGCAGTTAAGCTATTGACGCTTGGCAATCGAAGTTTTGAACAGGTTATCTACAGCTGTAAGTATTTTAATTAGTAAATTGAAGAAACCATCTTGTCTTTGATTTGAAAGCCTCTCTCCGTTGTGGTTCAAGGACTTCGAGACTACTAACTTTCTGGTGAACTTTATCTGCGAACATTTGCCACAAACTTTGTAATGATTCGCTTTACAAAGAAGAAGTTTCGGGAACTTTAAAAGCCTGTCAGTAACTCACTTCTATATGCAACTTAGGTCGCATAAGCCGGCAAAGGTATGTTCATATGCAAAATGTATACGAGACACAGCCTTTATTCCATTTTAGAGGTGCAACAAGCAGCACTTTTGAGCTACCCCTCGCGGAAAACAATTCAAAGCTAACATTGCCGCATATCCACGTGCGGTACTTTGGCTTATAGAGCCACTTTACAGATTTGCTCTTGCAAAATTTCCTTACTTGCGTAACTGCTTTTCTTTCCAAAAAAGCCTCGTGTATTTTTTTGCATTTTGTAGAAAGACGCTAAACTCATAGCTTCTGTGGCAAATTGATTTTAAAAATAATGAAAAAACACTTCTTTTTAGCAACCTTGATGGTCGGCCAGTTGGCGTCGGTATCGCATGGCCAGTGCCTTTCACCTGCTCAGGCAAAAGTAGCGAAGCCTGCTAGCGCCGCACCAAAGCAAGTGAAACCAATTTTGCCTGCCATTCGCGACAAGTGGGCCGTTTTAATTGGCGTTGGACGTTACGAAGACACTGATATTGGTCTGCTGAAATACGCCAACAGCAATGTCTTAAAGGTGGCCAAAGTCTTTGTCGATCCTGATGTTGGCCGCTTTCCTTCTAACCATGTGCTGGTGGTGACTCAAGACAAGGCCAATAAAGCCAGTATTAATCAGGCTGTGTGCGAAGACTGGCTGTACAAAAAAGCTTTACCTAATGACTTGATCGTTTTCTATATTTGTATGCGCGGCACTCCCAGCGACAGCATGGATGATTGGCTCTTGCTTGGTGCCGATTCCACTTTAGCCAACAAAAATCAGACCGCCATAAGCTTGATGGGCATGCTCGGTGATCTGCGCAAGCGCACCCAGTCAAAAAATCTTGTTTGCATTCTCGACACCCAAATCGCCGGCGATAAAAATGCCCGCTCCTCCAACCAGATCTTGAAGAAAATCGCTGAAAGCACTCAAACCACGATTTTGACAGCTGACGAAAATTTGTTGCAGTCGCAAAATTCAGCCAATGGGGCAAGCAGCAGCTTTGTTGAATATTTGACCGAAGGCATGAAAGCCGGTGGCGGTTTACTACCACTAGATACAGTCGCCGGCTTTATCAGCGAGTCGATGGCGAAAGAGGCCCCGGCCGAGTCTCAAAAGCCTGCCCTGCTCGTCAGCGCCGCCAACGCCGAGCTGGTCAAAGTGCCTTTGGGCATTCCTATAAAGAATACCTCTTCGCCTCTGGCCAATGTGCGCACCGGCCATTCTATAAATAAGCTCGACGCCACTAACCCTGAACTGGCGAAAGACGCTCGCCGCATGCTTGAGACGCCCGACCCTAATAATGCCGCCGGCAAAATTCAGCAACTGTTGACCAAAGAGCAGCAAGCGCTGCAAGACGACGATGGTGACGACCAGGATGGACCGGAAGTAGATTTCGGACCATATATGAAGGCCATGAAAAAGGCCATTCAGGCCAAGTGGGCCTCCCCTAAAGGTTTCGACCAGAAAAAAGTAGTGACCGCCTTCTCTATTCAACGAGACGGCCGAATCACTGAAGCTGAAGTAGTAGAGAGCAGCGGCAGCGCTGATATCGATAAAACGGCCATGCAAGCCTTGAAAGATGCCTCGCCCCTGGCGCCTTTGCCTAAAGGTGCCCCGAAGCGCGTGCAGATTCGCTACAAGTTCGATTATCAGGTTAAATGAGCCCAAGCACTTTAGGCGCCTGTCCCGTCCCGCCGCCGAACCATGACAACTATTAAATAGTGACTACGTAGAAACCACATTGACGGTGCCTGGGCCAGAGCGTAGATTTAATACATAAGCAGTAAGACATCGATAGCTTCTGCTCCGGACCGAATATCCCCAATCGGTATTACCAAACAAACTTCTATAAGTCCTGAAAACTTCAGGCAGGCAAAAAGGGCAAAATCATGAGTAAAGCTGGCGAAGGCAAATTTGAACAACAAGAAGACGAGAACGTCAAAAATGGCGACTTGAACGGCTTGGGCGGCGATTTGCTCTCTATGAAGCAAGTTGCCCCTGAAAAGACTGCTGAAAAGGTTGATCAGCTCAAACATATGGGTGACAAATCTGCTCCAAAGATAACAGATGTCACTGACGGAGCCAAAGAAGCTGCCATGACTCAATCTGTGATGGAAAATCTGAATAAGAGCGTCGCCGAAAAGGTCGCCGGGCTAAACAATTCAGACGAAGGCAAAGAGCTGCTTAAAAACTCAAATGGTAAGAACGGCACTCTCGGCGAACAGTTTAAGGGCGTCTTTAAGAACCTACCTGCTGATGTTCAAAAACAGCTTGTGGCGATGGGCAACTAGCCACGTTAACCGAAGATAATTAAGCCTTAGATACACATGCCGCCTGCTGAGGTCTTCAGCAAACAGGCATGTGTTATCATTTGGGGCCGTTGCGTCTGCGCAGCCGTCTTATTGTATGTAGAGTTTTGGCGAGAAAAAAGAACAGTGCCTAATATCAAGTCAGCGATCAAACGAGTAGCAGTAGCCGAACGCAACAACGTTCGCAACAGATTCTGGAAATCTACAATGCGCAGCGCGCGTACAAAAGTAGAAGAAGCTCTCACCGCCAAAAGTGCTGCAGATACTACTGAAGCTCTCAAACTGGCTTTCCAAACCATCGACAAAGCCGTGAGCAAAGGTGTTTTGCACAAAAATGCCGGTAACCGTCGCAAGAGCCGTCTGGCACTTCGACTGGCCAAGCTTCAACCACAAAAATAGAATTCAAAATAGAACCGAGAGCAAATGCCTCGGTTCTGTTTCTTTTTAAGGCTCTTACCGCTATAGTTGTGTGGCTGGAGCCTTTTTGCTGCGCCAAGAACCAGTCGTGATGCCGGATAGGACAGTTTTCGATATACGCAAAATATAGATAGAGAGGATCGACTTGGAACTAGATGTTGGCGCTTATTTATACAGCCACAGTGACACTGACACTTCACTCACTTCCAGCCTGAGACCCCAGATCATTAGTAATCCAGACCTGCAAACGACTAATTTAAAAGACCTCAAAGGTTCGGTGCACCTGGCGGGAATCGGTGGCATCGGCATGTCTGCCTTGGCCAGGCTGCTCTTGCAGCGCGGCCACAAGGTATCGGGCTCAGACAAGTCGGCCAGCCCGATTACAGAAGAGCTGCAAGGCATGGGTGCTGAAATATTTGTTGGCCATCAAGCGCAAAACCTGGCTAAGGCCGGCGCTTTGATCGTCTCTACGGCGATTGTCGACGGCAATCCTGAATTAGTAGAAGCGAAGCGCAAAGGGCTGCCTGTCTGGCACCGCTCTGAGCTCCTCGCCTATCTGGCTGCCGGCGAAAAAATGGTGGCTATCACAGGCACCCACGGTAAAACCACTACCACAGCCATGGTGGGCCAAGTGCTGCTCGAATGCGGCCTCGATCCGTCAATTGTGGTGGGTGGAATTTTCCACAAAATCGGCTCCAATTCAAGATTTGGCCAGGGCGGCTATTTTGTGGCCGAATCAGACGAATCTGACGGCACTCACATCCGCTCGCTGCCGTACATCTCTGTAATCACTAATATAGAAGCAGATCACCTGGAAAACTATCCCGGCGGTCTCGATCAAATTCTTTCGACTATGAGTAAGTTTCTCACTCAGACCAAATCGTTCAGCGTCATTTGCAGCGACGATAAAGGTTGCCTGGAATTACTCAAGCGCACTCCGTCGCCAGAGGCCCGCATTGTCACCTACGGCACCGGAGCCAACGGCGCCAAGCCCGAATATCGCATGGTTAGCCTGCCCGGCTTCGATATGCAAGTATTCAAGTCAGAGCAACTGCTGGGAACGATCACCATGATGGTGCCTGGCGAGCACAATAAACTTAACGCCCTGGCAGCGGTGGCCGTAGCCATCGAATTAGGTAAACCATTTGCCGATATCGCCCGGGCCCTCGCCACTTTTGGTGGTGTAGACAGACGTTTTCAGATGATTGGCGTAGGCGGCGGTGTCACCGTGGTTGACGACTACGCGCACCATCCCACCGAAGTCACCGCCACCTTAAAAGCCGCTCAAGAATACATGCGGGTCCAAAGGGGCGAAGCGGCGAAAACCGGCCGAGTAATAATTCTATTCCAACCGCATCAACCGGCGCGTTTAAGAGATCTCTGGCAGGAATTTTCAGAATCGTTCACTGACGCCGATCTGGTGTTGCTGACAGATGTTTACATCGCCCGCGGTGGCACTATCGAAGGTATTGATTCGGCTCATTTCGTCAAAGCAATAAAGCACGACAATGCTCACTACCTGCCCGGCCCCACAGCCGGTCTGGCGGCCCTGGTGCTGGGTCATCTCAAAGCTGACGACCTGGTGCTGACAGTCGGCGCAGGCGACGTCACAAGCGTCGGCGGTCAGCTTCTAACTCTACTTGAAAGCAGTGCCGTAACCGGCTAATGACATGGAAGAAGCACTGCAGGCACCGCTAGCTCGAATCACCACCCTTAAAATAGGTGGCAACGCCGATTGTCTTTGTCATCCTCAAAGTGCGGCCGAGCTGATTGACCTTGTGGCCAGATTGAAGGAAGCTGGTACGCCTTGGTATGTTGTCGGTGGCGGATCTAATTTACTCATCTCTTCTGAGGGCTTCAGAGGCACCGTCATACGCACCACGCAAATGACAAACATTCGCCTGGAGCAGCCCAATTTGCTGGAAGCCGAAGCCGGGGCGCGCTTGCCCCATTTGGCCAGGCATGCAGCTCAAAACGGTTTGGCCGGTTTGGAATTTGCCGTGGGTATTCCCGGCACCGTAGGCGGTGCTGTAATCATGAACGCCGGCGCACACGGTAGCTCAATATCTGCAATCTTTGACTCAGCCAAAATCTTGGACAGTGCCACTGGTGAGGTAGCAGAGCTGAGAAGCGAAGATATGGCTTTTCAATACCGGCGCTGCGCCCTTGATCCCGCTCGCCACATCGTACTTTCGGCCAAGTTTAAAATGCCAAGCGACGTGCCTGAAGAAATTGAAAAGCGCACCAAGCACAATGAAGACTATCGCTGGAAAACTCAGCCCTTAGGTTTTCCCAATGCCGGAAGCACTTTTAAGAATCCGCTGCCTGACAAGGCCGCCGGCTTCTTGCTCGATCAGTCGGGCGTCAAGGATCTCAAGGTGGGGAATGCCGCCGTGTCATCTATACATGCCAACTTCATTGTCAATCTAGGCGGAGCCTCATCGCATGAAGTGATAGTGCTGATGAAAAGGATGCAAGATATGGTGCGCCAAAAATTTAAGTTGGATTTGGTACCTGAATGGAAGACCATGGGAACATTCACAGACGATGAAATGAGCGTCTGGCAACAAAAAGCAGCGGAGAAAAAGCAGTGAAGACGGCACCTAAAATTACAAAACAAACAGTGGTAGGCGTGCTTTACGGCGGCATGTCAAATGAAAGAGAAGTCTCTTTACGCTCCGGCAAAAATTGCTACAACGCTCTTTTGCGCCTGGGCTACGAAAATACGGTTTTGATCGATGTGGGCGAAAATCTCACCACCGATTTAAGAGAGCATGGCGTCGAAATCGCATTTCTTTGCCTGCACGGTAAATATGGCGAAGATGGCACTGTCCAGGGCTTGCTCGAACTTATGAAAGTGCCTTACACCGGCTCAGGAGTATTGTCCTCAGCTCTGGCCATGAATAAGCCGCTGACTAAAAGAGTCTTGAGCGCCCAGGGTTTGCCATTCCCAAAAAGTTTTGTCATTGAAGACCACGAAAGCGACAATTTCGAGCAGTTTGTAAAAACGCTGCCGGCACCACCTGTGATGGTGAAACCTTTGAATGAAGGATCATCGGTTGGCGTTTTTAAAATCGAAGAGAAAAGTGAATTGTCTGACTGCGTCAAGCAAGTATTGCGTGAGTACGGCGGCGCTATCGTAGAAGGCTTTGTCGCCGGTCAAGAAATTACCATCGGCGTGCTGGAAGAAAGTCACGGCACTGCTGGCGGTGCGCCTTCTCATGGTCACGCCAATGGCACAGCTGTACTGGCTCAATCAGGTACACAGTTGGTGGCACTACCGATTCTCGAATTGCGTCCTAAGAGTAAAGCCGGTTTTTATGACTACGAAGCCAAATACACCGCCGGCATGACCGAATTTGTTCTACCGGCCGAACTCAGTGAGGGTCGCACCAAAGAAGCGCAAGAACTGGCTAAGAAAACCTTCAGAGCGCTCAACTGCAGCGGTTATGCTCGAGTAGATATGATTGCCGGTCACGACGGCCAGCTCTATATATTAGAAGTAAACACGCTACCCGGCATGACCGATACTTCTGACCTACCCGCCATGGCTGAAGTAGCAGGCATTAGCTATGACCAGCTTGTAGACCGCATCTTACTCAGTGCTGGTTTGGATAAATAGCTTCTTAGCGTTTAAACCAACTGAGAATTTTGCTTATTAGCCCCTGTCTTTCAGGTGGTTTCAAATCTCGCACTGACCTCATTTGCGGCCGACTGCCGCTTTCTGAAGTCGATACCCCTTGGTTACTTCCTGTCGACATGCGCTGGGCGCCAGACTTTGAGCTGGTTTTCGGCCCGGTAGATTTCTGGCTGGTACTTTTTTGACCACCTTTTTGTGCGGTCACCTTCTGATTTTTTGCCGATGAAGGATTGGGATCTCTGCTGCCAAAGGCGCGCAAACGGTCGAAGCTGGCCTTGCCGGAAGTGACAGAGGCAGAATGCCGCTTTCGCTCATTATCTTGCTCTTGCTTGAGTGCGCTGGCAGCAGCGGCCATGCCTGATTTCATGATCTTCTGGCTGATGTACTGCTCTTCTTTAGTAGTGTTAGAGCGCTGCAGGAAGACTTCGTCGGGAATTTCAAACTCAGCATGCATTTCTTGATAGATTCGGTAGAGGGTATGGCGCACATGTCGCGCCGTGGCAGGCCGATCTTCAGGGCTATGTGAGGTCAATTGTTTAACCAGAATATCAAGATTCTCGTTTATGTCGGGCCGATGCTGACGAGGTTGGCTTGCCGTCAACGGTTTGGGCCGCACACCAGTGAGCAGATGACCGATGGTGGCACCAAGAGCGTAAAGGTCACTTCTGGTTTCAGGTTTGCCAAAGTATTGCTCAGGCGGTGAGTAACCGGCAGTTACCACCCTGGTGGCAGATTCTTTGGGCATAAATGTGCGGGCGATACCAAAATCGATAAAGATGATTTGCCCTTCGGGAGTAAGCATCAGATTGCTTGGTTTCAAATCGCGATAGATGACAGCCGGTTCTTGGTCGTGCAGATACTCGAGCACTTCGCAAATTTGAATGCCCACCTTGACAGTGTCATCGTCATTAAAAGCACCAAAATCGCTGATTACCGATTCGAGGGATGAACCGCGCACGTAGTCCATGACCAGATAATGTTTGCCGTCTTCAGTTGAATAACTGTCGAAGAAACGCACGACGCCCGGATGATTGAGACTTTTAAGCAGCGAAGCCTCGCGTTTAAAGAGACGTACGGCCTCGGTACGTTCTTCAGGGTCTGCGTATTTGCTGTTCAATTGTTTGACTACGCAGGGCGAATTGCCCGCCGCCGAATCTTCAGCCAAATAGATTACGCCCATGCCCCCGGTGCCGAGCATTTGCAACCATCTATAGCGTTTGAACCAGGGATCGGTCGAATCGGTCAACAGGGGGGTCTCCTTCAAACCTTTATCTATGTTCCCCGGTCATGGTTATTTTTATGTCTGGGCTGACGGCCTGCGCAACACGACTTTATTTATTGTTATCGGCCGCATATACCGGACAAATTTATGTTGACATACGTTTGTATGGTTGATATTATTCAACAGTCTCCCCCACCGAAGCTCTCAAATTGCTAGAAACTAGCGGAGGTGATTTTATGAGTCTTGCCAACATATCACTGGTGGGGAACCTGGTTAAAGCTCCTGAACAAATTCAATTCAGCAGCGGCAGAATAAAAACCACACTGATCGTAGCTGTTAACGGTCTCAGTAAAGCAGCAAAGAGTGGTGAAAACGTGAAGGATAAGGTTGAAAATAATGGAGGTGCCGCACAGACAGCAGACTTTTATCGAGTTGAAACCTGGGGCAAGCTTGCAGAACTTGCATCCAGATATTTGAACAAGGGTAATCAGGTTACCGTCTCGGGCAGGCTCGTTATGGACCACTGGACCGACAAGTACGGCGTTAACCGAATCACCCCGGTGGTAGAAGCCAATCAGCTTTCACTGCCTCAAAAACCTAAATCGTCAGAGTTTGACGACAAAGTTAAAGAGGCAAGTTAGCTATAAGACTAGTAAGGCCAATTAACTAAAACTACAATAGACATGGCTCCTCCCTACACCACACACAAGTTAGGATGAGCAAAAAAAGACGAGGGATGGGTTCCGGGCAACCTTTCCCTCGTTTTTATTGCGCTGCTTTTCGACACCGGTTTATATTGCAAAGTAGTTTGCGCTAAAATCGTGGTCCCTTAACTTACAAAAGAGCGCATTATTCATGAAGTCAAGACATCTTGTAGCCGTTCCGGTTTTACTCAGCCTCTGTCTGGGTTTGTCGCCGGCAGTATTTGCGGCTGATGATTCAGCAGGCCGCGTTCAAGCTGTAGCCGAATCTCTCAAGCTAGACATGCTAATGGCTGAGGGGCTAAACAATTACAAACACGGCCGGTACAAAGACGCCATCAAATCTTTTGAACAAGCCAAAGCCCTGGGCACCACTTCCGACTATCAGAAAGCTTCTCTTGATAACGGTCTGGCCGAAGCTTATCGGTCAGCCGGAAAATATAAAGAGGCCGAAGCGCTTTTTAAAACTGCCATTGCCGAAGCTGAAGAAGATGACAAAAAGCATCTGAACAAAAAATATAAGGCCGGAAAAAAACGCAGCAGCGATCTGGTGCCGCTGATGATGAGCGAACTGTCAGTTCTTTATTTAGACCAGAGCAGATTTCCTGAGTGCGAAGAAATTCTCAAACGGTCTATTGAAATCGGCACCACAAAGGTCGGACCAAATGATGTCAACATGGCTCTTCCGCTTAACAGCCTGACCAGACTTTATATCAAGTGGGGCAAACTGACCGAAGCTAAAGCCGTCAATGATAAAACGATGGCACTCTTCAAAACACCGGCATCGAAAAACAATGGTTTGTATTGCTACACCGCTTTCAATCTAGCGCAGATATTGAATGAAAGCGGTAAATACAAAGAGTCTGAACTACTCTATAAAGCCGCTTTAGTTGGCCTGGAAAGTTTTCTTGGTTTCGATCATGAGTATTGCGCTAACGCACTAGAACCGTTGGGCGAACTGTATCGCAAAGAAAGCCGTTATGCAGAAGCAAAAAAAGCATTTCAACGGGTGCGCAAAATTCGAGAGATGACTCTGACTAAAGAGCATCCAGATTACGGTAAGGCGCTACTAGACTTAGCTCTGGTTTGCAGAGACGAAGGACGTTACGCCAAAGCCAGCGAATATTGCACTCAAGCTACTAAAATTATCGAAGCTGCCCTCGGCCAAAACAACGTTGAAATTTCAAAATGCTGGATTACCGAAGCGTCTATTTCTCGCTATCAAGGCCGTTATACCGAAGCAGAAGAACTGGCCAGAAGGGCACTGCAACTGGATGAAAAATTACTGACACCAGATCATCCAGCTGTTGCGCACGATATGCTGGAGCTGGCAAATATTTTAGCCGACGAAGGCAAACTGGCTGAAGCAGAAGAGCTTTCAAATAAATCGCTCAAAATTAGCCAGGCTAAACTTGGTGCCAATCACCCTGATATTGCCAATACAATTCATGGCCTGGCCAGCATTTATTTTGCTCAAAAAGATTATGCCAAAGCAGAACCGATGTATCGACAAGCGCTTGAACTGGCGGAAAAATCACTAGGTAAAGAAAACTCTCAAGTGGCAAATGATTTGCGAGAGCTTTCACAGTTACTTATCGCGCAGAAAAAGTACGATGAGGCCGAACCGTTTTTGAAGCGCGCCCTTGAAATTGACCAGAAATTGTTCGGTAAACAAAGCCCGCAGCTAGCAAGAGACTTAACTGCGCTCGCCAACTTGTACCTTGGCCAGAATAAAAAAGAGCTGGCAGCTCCACTACTTGCTCAGGCGTCGGCCATTACAGCCGCTCTTCCTGGTGGTGATGCTGTGCAAAAATATGCAGCGGCAACCCTTGCCCCTAGTGCGGCCATGGACAAAACTATTGCCGACAAATGGGCAATTGTGATTGGCATCAGCAATTTTAAGGATCCATCAATCAATTTAAAATATGCCGCTAAAGATGCTACTGATTTTCGCAATTTCTTGATCGCTAGAGAAAACTTTAAAGCCGATCACGTTCTATTGCTGACAGACGCCAATGCCACCAAAGACAAAATCATAGCTAAGCTGGGAGAGGGCTGGCTGGGTAAACTGGCTCACAAAGACGATCTTGTCCTTGTATATGTTTCAAGCCACGGCAGTGCGTCGCAAGAACAAGTTGGTGTTAACTTCCTCGTTTCGCACGATACCGACAAGTTCAAGCTAATTTCAACCGGCCTGCCAATGCAGTGGCTAACGAAGATTATTCAAGAACAGGTGAAAGCCAGTCGTGTAGTGGTAATTCTCGACGTCTGTCACAGCGGATCGGCCGGCGACGAATCGAAAAATATTTCTGACGACGATGATGACGAACAGTCAGGTGGGGCCGGCAGCAAAGGTCTTACTCGAACAGCCCTGAATGTTGGCGGTTTGAATTTGGGCAGCGGTCAGGTGATTCTTTCATCTTCACTG
>JADYXQ010000156.1 GCA_021772135.1 Candidatus Obscuribacter sp. | reverse complement strand
CTAGAAAAAATCCCTACCGATAGACATTTACTTTTCATCAGCCTCGGTAGCAGTAAGCTCACGACAAAAGATTTTGCTTTACTGGCAAAATTAGCAAAACTGGAAAGACTGAGTCTCACCAATGCCAATCTAAAAGATGAATATTTAGCTCAGCTGACACAAATGCAGTCGCTTCAGGAGCTAAATTTATATCGCTGCGCGGGATTGACGTCAAAAGCCCTGCGGTATCTGAAAAATCTGAAAAAACTTCGCCTGCTTTGTTTACCAGCGGCAGTTTTCTCACCGCAAGAAGTAAGCGACCTGCAAACGGCCTTACCCATGACCCGCATCATCGAGGCATAGCAGAGTGTTTACAGCAAAACAAATTTTGAGCATACCGCTGCTGCCTCTTTTAGTGCTCATCAGCCCGGCTTATGGCGCCCCCGGCCGCACAGTTGCAGATCAGATCAAGAGCTTTGATAGCAAAAACTTTGGCCAGTCAGCGGCCATAGGAGCTGAGGTTTTGCGCAGCGCCCCAACCAACGCCACCGCCAGGTACTATTTCGCCCAAGCTCTGGTTAAATTGAATCGCCAGCAAGAAGCGATCGCCGAATTTTCAAAGTGCTACAACACCGCTAGAGATCCGACAATGAAATCGTATTCTTATACGGCCTTACAGAATTTGCTGCGAACGCCTGCCACAGCCAGTGCTACTTCTGTTCCTGCTTCTGACGCTGATGCTAGTTCTAATTCTAATTCCAAAATTAACACTCTCGACGCCTCGGTGATGGACAAAAAACTGCAGATCCTCGAAGAAGGCAAACGCGCTATTGAAGTGCGCCGCACCCAAATGAATTCTGACATTCGCCACGCAAAGGAACGGGCTCTTGAGCAGATGCAGGGCATTCCCCAATTTATAGAAATACCGATATTTCAAAATGGCTGGCGCGTGGGCTCAAGGCATGTGGACAACCCTAACTATCAAGAAGCCCTGGGCAATTCGCAAAGAGAATTGGCGGCAAAAACAGAACAAGCAAATAAAGATTTCGAACGGCGAGAAACTGAAATCACTGAAGACTGCAAGCGCAAAACGGCAGTCTACGACCAGGTTTCAACCGGTCTAAAAAGCCAGCAAAAGCCAGGAACCAGCCAAATCCAGCTGACTCCGCAAAACTCGAGCGTCTATGTAAGACATTTTGTCAATTACGATGGCAGTCAACCAGTAGGTATTAAAACGAGGCAACAGGCCCTTCCGCTTAAATCTAATAAAGCGGTGGAGAAAAAAGCGCCGCATAAATGACACCAAAAATTACTCTGGCTTTGAGCTGTTTAACTTTCTCGCTTCTTTTATCCGGTCTGGATGCTCCCGCTCTGGCAGCCAGATCAGCAACTAGCGCACCTGCTAACACGGTAAAAAAAAGCAGTACCAAACTCTACGGCCGGGTAGATGAAGTCAATTATGCTCTCAAAGGAGCAGGTATCACCCTTGATGCCGACAAGCTGCCCGCTTTTGTCGGCAATGTGCGCATGGGTTCACCGTCTTATTACGGCGGATTAGCTGATGGCGATAAAGTGCTCTCAGCCAATATCAGCCGGGATAAACTCAATCTGATCTTCGAACGCACAGCCAAGCGCTATAGCCTCAGTTTGCACACCACTCCTGCTAATCTCAATGCCAGCCGTCCCACTGCCGAGAAAAAGCCTCTTGACGCGGCTATCAGTCAAACTCCAGAGCCCGATAAAATCAAAGTTTTGTCACGCTATGACGTGGTTATTCTTGTTGATATTTCGGCCTCGATGATGGAGCAACTGGAGACCCTACCTAAAGCGAAATGGCAATGGTGTGCAGACTACGTCTCTACCTTCGCCACAAAGTCTCAAGCGGCATTTAAAACTCGCGGTATAACCATGGTGCCTTTTAACGCAGGTTATCACCTTGAGCGAAACTGCAACCCTGAACAAGTGGCCAACCTCTTTCGCAATACCACTCCGCGCGGCAATACCGATTTTGGCTCGCCATTGAAACAGCTTTTGAACGAACATCTGGTTACAGACAGAAAAAGGCCTCTAATAGTGGCGGTTTTAACCGACGGCGTGCCTAACCGAGGCCCTAAAATCGAACAAGTGATTATCGATGCCACCAAAGGCCTGCGCAGGGATGGCGAAGTTCAGATCACCTTTCTTGAAATTGGCGAAGAATATTCCGGCACTGCCTTGCTCAAATATCTCGATGATTATCTCGTGCACGAAGGAGCAAAATACGATGTGGTGGACGCCATCACTTTTGATGAGTTGAAGAATCTGAACCTGGAAGACGCCCTGACACGCGTCATTCAAGGTGAGAAGCCGGCAGGTAAAGCGGGCGGCCTGGACGCTGAAATTATCAAGCTCAAACAACAAATCGAAGAAGAAAGACGAAGTTCTGCTAAGTCGGGTAAGGCGGCCGATTAACTGGCATCGAACGCGCCGAATGCGCTACAGCAACTAGTAGCAAAAGACTAACCTCTCCTATTCATACTCGCAGATAGTGGCGACTGCTGACTAGCTGCTAGAGGTGTTATGCGGTGGAGCGCTAAAAACAAATCTGCTTAAGCAATCG
>JADYXQ010000155.1 GCA_021772135.1 Candidatus Obscuribacter sp. | reverse complement strand
CCGCGAGGGGCATCAAGGCCAAGCTGATCAAGTGGGCCTTCGCACAGGAGCCCGGCACCATCAGTCACTGGTTCGCCGACATGCTGGTCTTCAGCAAAATGCGCGCCGGTCTTGGTGGTCGTCTGCGCATCATGGGTTCTGGCGGCGCGGCGATTTCGGCAGAAGTGATGAGCTTCTACCGCGGCATCGGCCTCTCCATTATCCAGGGTTACGGCCTGACCGAGACCTGCGGAGCGATTGCCGCCAACAACCCCACCAGTAACAAAGTGGGCACTGTTGGTAAGCTCATTCCCGGCGTCGAAATCAAGTTCGTGCCACTGCCTGGTGATACCGGGTCTGGTGGCGTCATTTACCTCAAAGGCAAGCCGGTTTGCAAAGGCTATTACAACCGCCCCGAAGAAACTGCCAAGTCATTCACTGCCGACGGTTGGTTCAACACCGGCGATATTGGCTACATGGATGAAGACGACAATCTCGTCATCACCGGCCGGGCCAAGCGTCTCTTCAAGACTGAAGGTGGAAAGTATGTGGCGCCCGAAAAGGTCGAAAAGTCTTTTGATGGTCATGCCATCATTCAGGCAATCGTGCCCCTCGGCGACAATCGCCCCTTCATCAGCGCCTTGATTTTCGTCAACCCGCTGGTCGCCCGCGAGCTGCTCACCGCCAAGGGAATATCTGTGCCCGCCGGCGATGCCGACAGCACACAGGCTTTCCTGGCCAACCACGAAGTGATCAAAGAAGCCATCAAAGCGGCCATCGCCGAAGGCAACACACGCCTGGAGCAGTGGGAAACCGTGAAGAAGGTGGAAGTGATCGGCGACGAAGCGACCGTTGCAAACGGCCTGCTCACAGCCACTCTCAAGATCCGCAGCGAAGAGGCGATGAAGCGTTACGCTTCCCGTATCGACGCAATCTACACAAAGCCCGGCAAGTAACGCAGGTTACCTGACGGCATGTCACTCAAGGGAAGTCAGCCACGCGCTGGCTTCCCTTTTTTTCGCACCGCTGTTCTTACAGCTATCAGGAAGTTCATTACAGTGTTTGAAACCAACAACATCGCGTCCGCCAAATTCCTCGTCGAGAGGCTTGGCGTCATCGCTTCACCACAAGGACGTTTTCAATCCGAAGGCGTTCTCAACCCCGCCATTTTTCAAGATCGTAGCGGCAACCTCGTTATGATCATGCGCTCTGTCGCCACTGGAAACCAGTCGAGGCTGGAAACCATGCGTCAGATCTGGAAAGACGGCAAACCCGCCTGCGACGCCGACGGCAACGAGTTGCCTTTCGAGCGCGTTGGTTTTGCTTGCGTTCCCCAGGCCGCTTACGAGCGTCGTCGCAAAGCCACCACCAGCGGTTCATTCGAACTAGTCGGCGGTGAAGGTTGCGAAGATCCTCGCGTCACATTCATTCCCGTGCTCGACAAGTTTGTGCTCTGCTACACGGCCTTCGGTTTCGATGGCCGACCTTCAATGCTCCCGCCACCGAACGCCAGTGCGTACGCATCGCCTACATTCCTCTAGCACCCGTGCTGGAGAACCTGCGCAACCTGATTAACGTCACCGAATCTGCTCTTGTACTGGCTCCCGGTACTGAGTGGGGCTGCTTCAAAGTTGGTGCCGGCGCTGTGCCGATTCGCATCAAGCAAGGCTGGCTGGAAATTTTCCACAGTGTCGACCAGGTAATTGACGCACGCACAAACCGTTACCACAGCTACTACAGCGCTGGTCTGCTTGTGCACGACGCCAATGAGCCTCACAAGCTCCTCTACGTTTCGCCCACCACTATCCTCAAGCCAGAGACCCCCGAAGAGCTCTCCGGCACAGTCAACAATGTCGCCTTCCCTACCGGTGTTGTGCAACGTCACGACCTCGAGAAGAACGATGACGAAACCGTCTTCGACATCTATTACGGAATGGCCGATCGCTGGATTGGACGTTGCCGTCTCACCCTTTCGTTCAATCAGTAACTGACAATAATTCAACTATCCGATGGGTTCTTCTATAGCTTCTTTAGCTATAAGAGAATTCATCGGCTAGTTGGATTTTTTTGTTTCTAAATTTTTGACTGTTTATGTACTAACTAGTATAGTCAGAGCGGATTTCGACACCTGCGGGACTGTCTCTTTTATTTGCCTTAGGAATTGTACAACTTATAGGTTGTGAAAAAAAACAACTTAAAGGTTGTAAAAATCCTTAGGCTTTTTTCAAGACTCAGACAACACTCGCCAATTACATCACAAAGAAATGTAGAATAAACAAACATGGCAGGGTTACAGACGCGAAAAATGGCTTTACCGACACATAGAAAAGAGCTCACAGTCTTCCCAGAAGACGGCACTGTATTAACCTGCAAAGCCATTCTCAGTGACCTTGACGGCACCTTAGTAGATTCAACGGTCTGTGTCGATTTCGCTGTTGAAACCTGGGCTGCCGAACACAATCTCGATTTGCAAGAACTTGTACAAAAAGCACACGGCCGCCGCAGTCTCGACATCGTTGAAATGTTCACTCCGCATTTAGATGCCGATGCCGAAGTCGCTCACTTAGAGCAGTTAGAAACAAGCTGTGTTAAGGGTTTAGTGGCAATCGCCGGCGCGGCTGAATTGGTTTCTCGTTTGTCACCGCATCATTTTGCCGTAGTTACATCAGGCAGCAACAAGCTCGCCACTCACCGACTAAGTCACACAAAACTGCCAATTCCCAAAGTTTTTATCACCGCCGATGATGTCACATTAGGCAAGCCCAACCCTGAGCCATATCTGTTGGCCGCTGAAAGACTGGGCTTAGAGCCACATGATTGCCTGGTCTTTGAAGATTCACCAAACGGCATTAAGGCAGCAAAAGCAGCAGGCATGAAGGTAGTCGCCATCGGTATTCATTCAGCCAATCACGATATCAGCGCCGCCGATTACATCGTGCACGATCTCACCTGGGTGACTGTGCGAGTTAAACCAGACACGTCGCTGGAACTGACGCTTAAGCCATCAATTGAAGCTGCCATCTAGCTAGTTCAATTCGCCCAGACTATAAACCTTAACCACTTCAGTGTTTTCCGGACGGAACAACACGTCTGTCTTCACCAGTTCCATTCTGTCAAAGTAGAGCTCGCCCATTGGTTGATCGGCCTGTGCAACCACATAATCCATCAGCTCTATCGGAGCTTCCGAGCCAAGCCGCGCGGCAGTGAGCCAGAAAATCTGAGCATGCAATCCAATCATCGCTTGAATGTCTACGCCATCTCCATAGAGTTCTTCACTCAATTCAATCAATGCGCTTTTGTTGAATTGCAGCAAATTACCGCTGGGATCAAAAGCTTTAAAAACAATAGTGTCGTTAATTACCGACAGGCCGCCCACGGGCATAGTAAAAGGCTTGAGTGCGCAAATGTGCGAAGAGAGATAACGGTCGAAGTGACGGGCCACCAAATTATTGCCGTCGAGATTGGGCGCCGAGAACACTGTCAGGTGAAGGTTTTCTGGGCCATAATAGACATTTCCCTTAAAAAGACCAGACAGCTCGGCCAGTCGTTCGACCAGAGCAAGGCGGCTTTTTTCGTTCGGGCGCATCACCAATGTAAAGCATTGTTTGTCCAGAGAACTAATACTGGGCGCAGGCGGCCAGGCAGTCTGAGCTTCTACAAGAAGCTTTTGAAAGACTTGGGCTTGTTGGGTGACGCAAGAATCTATAATGTGCATTCTGACAATGGTAGCAAACCGCTCTCTTTATTAAGGAAGTTATTAAGTGAAATCGCTGGCCATTTTCTGCGGTGCCAGCATGGGCAACAATCCCGCACACCGCCAAATTGCCGTACAAACAGCCGAACTCGTGGCTGAGCGCGGTATGACCCTCGTTTACGGCGGCGGCAACGTCGGCCTCATGGGCGTCATTGCTGACGCGGCTATGGCCAAAGGCGGCAAAGTTATTGGTGTGATACCAAACTTTCTCCACCGCAAAGAAGTGGCGCACCAGGGCCTGACACAGATTCATTATGTGGAAACCATGCACGAACGCAAGGCGCTCATGGCAGATCTTGCCGACGGCGGTTTCGCTTTGCCCGGATTGTCGGGTACGCTTTATGACTTTTCCGAAGTCCTCACCCGGAGCCAACTTGGGGTGCATAAAAGACGAATAGGCATTCTCAATGCTCACGGAT
>JADYXQ010000154.1 GCA_021772135.1 Candidatus Obscuribacter sp. | reverse complement strand
CTAACTAACTAACTAACTAAGAGTCAAAATCTCCAGACCACGGCCGCCTAAGACGGCCAACTGATCTCGAATGGCCACTGACGACACCCCTTCGATGGCGGGCAGAGTGGCAATAATTTGCGGAGCACCTGGTTTTTCAAAGTTGATGATTGTGGCTACGTCTTTACCGTCGAGGCCACGGCCAACAGCCACTGCCCGTGTGCCCTGGCAGCCCAGCGCCAGGCCGTCGTGAGGTAAATCAATGGTGCCCAACACATGCAATTCTCTGTCGTTTCTTT
The DNA here is from genome assembly GCA_021772135.1 of Candidatus Obscuribacter sp. Classification (GTDB taxonomy): domain Bacteria; phylum Cyanobacteriota; class Vampirovibrionia; order Obscuribacterales; family Obscuribacteraceae. The sequence goes on along the minus strand of JADYXQ010000154.1, from coordinate 29,084 downwards.
TTAAAACCAGAAAGAAACCTTTTGAGTTCTGGTCGATTGCAGTGACCAAAATAGCGTCATCGGCAAAGGCAATGTCGCGTACCGCCAAATTTTCAAAGTGCCGACTGCCCACAAGCTCCATGCCGGCCAGACTGATTTCTTTCTCTCTAGCTTCTTTTTCTTTAGCATCTTTGGCAGTAGTCTTGGTACTGCTGGTGGTGCTGAAGGCGTTCACCACCGGTTTTGTCTCGGTGCCACTCGTAGTAATTGACGCAGCAGCAGCAGCAGCAGGCGTTCCCAGCGGGCCGTAAACAGCAATATCATTCAAGCCACCAAGCATCAGCTGGCCCTTAGAGGCCTGGCAGCGATTGAAAATTCCTGGCACTTCAAATGATTTTTGTTGTTCGAGCTTATCGGTAAAAACTTTTACCGGCTGAACACGGGTGGTTTTGTCTAAAAACTTGATGGTGAAAGCGCGCATTTGGCCGATATCAAAACAAAGCTGGTTGCCTTGCAACTTCGAGGTGGTGACGATATTTTGCAGGCTGTCCATTTTGCGCAGGGAGAGATCGTCTTTGGTTAGACATAAAACAAAACTGCCTGCACCGACCATCGCGCGAATAGCCTGAGAAGGCGCCGCTGAGTTCATCATCACGGGACGTTCCGGGCGGCCCACGTTATAGAGCTGCAAATCGCTGCCGGCCAGCACTACCAGATCTTTGTAGACTGCCACACCGGCAGCAGCCAGTTTGGGAATGCTGTATGAAGAAGTGATTGCCCAGGCGCTGTCTTTGCTGCGGGTTAAAAGCTGCACTCCAGACCAGCCTGTAGCGACGTATGCAGAAGTGTCACGCATCACTACTGAGCAATTTTTGCCGCCATCATTTTTGCCCATAGGCATTTTGATTACTTGTTCCACTGAGGCGTTGCGGGCGCGATCTAATACCAGTGAAATTACCTGTCTTTCGCCTTTGCCTCGGCCCACCACAAGAAAACGATCTTTTTGTGCCGCTGCCGATTCTACTGCGCTGACTTGATCGAGCACAATTTTGGAGAGCACTTTTGGTGAGGCACCACTGATTAAAATCTGAGCGTTGCATACTTTCGTTTTGCCGCTATGGTCTGAGCCGGCAATCAAAATCATTTCTTTGAAGCGGGCAATAACGCGGTAATCGCCTTCCAAAGTGATAGATTTTGTAATTTCGGGGTTGTCCGATGTGCTCATATTGACAAAATCGATTTGCGACCTAGCGCCGCCATTGGCCGATGTCAAAATGATCAGTTGTTTGTCGGTTAAATCAATAGCCCGCACAGGCATTTGCGTTGACATGCTCGATATAAATGTCGGCTCTTTGACGCCGCGTTTAGCGCTGTAAATGGAAACCAGATTTTCGCCACTGCTTGTGGTGCCGCTGACGCAAATCAAATCGTTGGCGCTGCAGATATTACCCGCTTCGCTGTAACGACCGAGGCGAATGTCGCTTAAAATCGAAGGGGCATCGATGGGAGTGAGAGAGACAGATACCAGGTTGACTACAGCCTCGTTCTGCTCACCTTCTTTGTAGGTCAGGCCATAAGCGGCATAAGGGGTAACGGCAAAATCTACCATTTTGTTGCCCAGGCCACTGAGTTCGGCCACTACTTTAACAGGCGTTTTCACTGAGACCGGTTTGCGCATATCGACCACCGCCAGGCGGCCGAATTCGTCGGTAAAACAGATATAGCCTTTATCGGCCAAGCCAACGTGGTCCGGCACGATTGCCGGGGCCCATTCTTCACGCGAAAGGGTATGAGGCCCGCGAATTGTGGGGATGCGTGGCGTTTTCTTAGCAAAGGCGGGCAAATAGCTTAACTGATCTATAAGAAGCAGTGTGCCGCATGTCCACGACAAAGATCCAAAAAGGAAGGAACGTCTAGATTGCATTGCCAATTTGTATAAGCGCTTTCTTTGAAGGATGCGAGTGAAGAATCACTTTAGTGATTGAGTAGCATGTGGGCGAAATTGGCCACCACATTAAGTAGCACCATCAGCACAATCGGTGAAAGGTCCATGCCGCCCAGCGGTGGCACCACCTTTTGAATAGGCGCGAGCACCGGACGAATGATGCGATTCAAGGTGACGAATGGCTGTTCTTGCCAGTTGATATTGGGAAACCAGGAGAGCAGGCACCAGAGAAATAGTGACATACTGATCAAGCTGACTACGCCGTCTATAATTTGCAGAACTGGGTTCATAACAACACCGTGCACAACTGGGGTATTTAGCGAAATTGTAGCATTTTTGATAAATGGTCATGGTCACTAAAGAACAGGCACTAGTAAAGAAGATCAAAGCATGGTCAGGCAGCACTTTTATCGGAGACGATTGTGCCGTTCTGGCTAACGGAATGCTTGTCAGCACCGACACTCTGGTGGAAGGCACGCATTTTCGCTTAGATTGCATTGATTGGCGTCAGCTGGGCTGGCGCAGTTGTGCCGTCAATTTAAGCGATATTGCCGCTATGGGCGGCCGACCCCGTTATTTGACAGTGGCCCTGACTCTGCCCCCTGCTGACGGAGCCGCTACCGAAGGGCAGATGCAAGGAAATTTAGAGCAGTTTTATGCCGGATTCACAGCCTGCGCCAATCTTTACCAGGCCGAGATTGTGGGTGGGGACCTCACTGTGGGCCGCGATGTAGTGATTGGCGTCACCGCCATAGGGGTCAGTCATGAGGCTGGAATGCTCCTGCGTCGCGGTGCCCAACCAGGCGACGTGGTGGTGGTGACAGGCGACTTCGGCGCCAGTGCCGCCGGGTTGCAAATATTACTGGGGCCGGACCAGCAGGCAAGAGAGAAATATCCGCAGTTGTTGCAGGCCCATTTAGAGCCAAGGCCGCGCTTGTGCGAATCATGGGCCCTGGTGCGGCAAACCGCCAGTCGCGGTGCCCTCATGGATGCCAGCGACGGTCTGGCCGACGCCCTTTACCAGATAGCCGAACAATCAAATGTTGATATTGATGTTGACCTCGCTGCCATTCCTATAAGCGCGCAAACTGGCGAATATGCTGCTTCTCTTGGTCTTGATCCTTGCCAGTGGGCCCTTTATGGCGGCGAAGATTATGAGCTGGTAGCAACCATGGCCGCCGATTTGTGGGACACGGTTGAACTTCCCTTTAAGAAGATTGGAGTTGTAATTGCCAGGCCTGCGACCTCGGGTGATGACAGCGAAAACCAGCCCCACATCAGGCTTCTAGAGGGTGGGATGCCGAGCTCTCGTTTTTCTGGTGTAGTGGACTTAAACCATTGCTTCAAGCATTTCTGCTAAATTTGATGCTCTAAAGTTTTGCGAGATTAGCCATGGATTCACCAAACACAGCTCTGGCCGACCCCAAAGTCATTGACGGCAAAGATATTTCACAGTCGGTCAAAGGCGAGCTTACTCTGGCGGTTGCCGAAGCAGTTAAGGGTAAAACGCGCCAGCCCGGCCTGGCAGTGGTGCTCGTCGGTGATAATCCGGCATCAAAGGCCTATGTCAAAAGCAAAATTGCCGCCTGCAAGGCTGTAGGCATCGAAAGTTTTCTCATAGAACTGGCCGCCGATACTGATCAAGCTGTGGTTGCCGAGCAAGTCAAAGCTTTAAATCTCGACGATAAAGTCGACGGTATTCTGGTGCAATTGCCGCTGCCCAAGCAGATTTCATCTGCTGCCATTCTGGCTTTAATTGATCCGGCCAAAGATGTCGACGGCCTTTGCGCTGTCAATGCCGGTCTGCTATTGCAAGGGGCCGATGGGCTGTTTCCCTGCACTCCCCTTGGTGTAATGCGGCTTCTGGCCCATCATAAAGTCGCTCTGTCAGGCAAGAATGCTGTGGTCGTCGGTCGCTCTCACCTGGTTGGAAAACCACTAGCGATGATGCTTTTGCAAGAAAATGCCACTGTCACCATTTGCCACAGTAAAACCGCAAACTTACCAGAAGTCTGTCGCCAGGCCGATGTGCTGGTAGCTGCTTGTGGCCAGGCGGAAATGGTCAAAGGCAGTTGGGTCAAGCCCGGCGCCGTTGTCGTCGACGTGGGCATTAATCGCGTTGATAGCGCTGACGGTAAGGGCCGCCTGGTAGGCGATGTTGCTTACGGCGAAGCTTATCCACATGCCTCATTAATTACTCCGGTGCCGGGGGGAGTTGGCCCCATGACTGTGGCTATGCTACTGAGCAATACTTTGAAAGCATTCAAGAGCCGTACCGGCAAATAACCATGACCAGCCTCCCTACCGATGCGGATGCGCCGCTTTTCAAAATTACCAATCCTGTGAAAATGCTGGCTGGTCTGGCCGCTTTCTGCATCATTGCTGCGGCTGTCTCCGGGGCTGCGGGAATTGTCATGATGCGCGATTTTTTTAAAAAGTCTGTAGATCCTCAGGCCATGAGCGAAACCACAACTTATATCACCGGTGCAGCCGACCCTTTGCCAGGTTTCACCAAAGTGATGGCGGCCCGCTTAAGCCGTTCTGTAGTCTTTTTACAGTCACCCGATCATACTGAAGTTTCATTCTGGCGCTATGAAACGCCAGAGGTGGTCGATCCTGACGAAGAGCTGGAGCATATGTACGACAACGGCATCTGGACGCCGACTAAATGGGCGCATTTTCAATCTGCCGCCAAGGCCAGCAAGAAAGAAATCGACGGCCGGACCATTACTTATTGGCAGGGGCGCCTTAAGGATCAGCAAGGAACCATTTATGAAGGCTTGATTGCTTGCCAGGCCGAAGGTAAAAAGGTACAGATGATTCAGGTTATTCAGCCCTCTGACCGCCCCTTTGACACTAATAAGGCGCTCGGTTGGCTGGCTCAAATTGGAAGATAGGCAGCCAAGCGCTTATACTAAAATCTGATTGTCCAAGTTTTGATTTTTGATTTTGTTTAGGAGATATCCGGGATATGAGCGCAGAGACACACAGCGACCCTTCCAAAAACTGGTTGATCGCTTTCATGGTCGCTTTTATGTGCACCGTGTTCGCCATTGGCGTATGGGCTTTGCTCAATCATCACGTCGATGCTACTGAAGCGCCTGCCGCCGCCGGCCATCACTAAGGCAAACCGTGAGTAGAGCAGAAGTCGTTTGCATCGGCACCGAGCTTCTGCTGGGTGATGTACTCGATACTAACTCGCAATTTCTGGCCCAGCAACTGGCTTTGCTTGGCCTCGACTGCTTTTACACCGTCACTGTCGGTGATAATCCTGAACGCATTAAAGCTTGCATGAGAGAGGCTCTGAGCCGCTCCGACGTGCTCATTACTTCAGGCGGCCTGGGGCCCACTGCCGACGATCTCACTACTGAATGTCTGGCCGGGCTTTGCGGTGCGCCCCTGGAAATGGATCAAGATCTGCTGGCTTTTATCACCGGTCTTTTTGCCGCCCGCGGTTTTGCCATGCCCGAGTCGAATAAAAAGCAGGCGCTCCGGCCCCGCGGTGCAGATATTTTGCCTAACCCCGTGGGTTCGGCACCCGGTGTGGTCTGGCGCTTGAGCCCAGAAAATTTAGCCCATGCAGCCATTGTGGCCGGCAATAAAGTAAAAACCGTTTTGACTTTTCCTGGGGTGCCCTCAGAGCTAAAAGCCATGTGGCAGGGCACTGCTTATGATTATCTTGCGAAAAATTATTCTGCCAGCACCATCTGGTCGCAAGAACTAAAACATTTTGGTATTGGCGAATCGGCTCTTGCAGAGATGTTTGCTCATTTATTGGAGCTGTCTAATCCTACTGTGGCACCATATGCCGGTCGCTGGGAATGTAGGCTACGGGTGGCCGCCAAGGCGGAAACCCAGGAAGCGGCCAGAGCACTGGCGCAACCGGTGATTGATGAAATCAAAGCAAAAAGCGGCGTCAGATGTTACGGCGTAGATAAAGACACTCTAGAATCTACAGTCGGTGCCCTTCTTATTGAAAAAGGCCTGACATTAGCCACGGCAGAATCGTGCACCGGCGGCCTTGTGAGCGAAAGGCTGACCGATATTCCCGGTAGCTCCAAATATGTGATGCTCAACGCCGTCACTTACAGCGATCACTCTAAGCAAGAATTGTTGGGAGTAAGCGCGCAATTATTGCAAGAATTCGGAGCGGTCAGCGCTCAGTGTGCTGAAGCGATGGCGCACGGCATGCGTAAATTATCGGAGTGCGATCTGGCGTTGAGCGTTACCGGTATTGCCGGCCCTGAAGGTGGTAATGCAGACAAACCTGTGGGCACTGTTTATATTGGTTTATCGGCCGCCGGTAAAGACGCATCTGGCGCAAGCGCTCCGCTTTATTTTGGTCGAACACTTAAGCTGGGAGCCCGTTTACCACGTGCCGAAGTAAGATGGCGCACGGCCAACGAAGCACTGAATATGGTGCGGCTCTATTTAATTGATCCACTTGAATTTGCTCGCGAAATCGCTGCTCAATCTCAAGCTTCGCCGCAGATGTCGCAAGCCCTGCCCAAGTATCTCTAATATTAAAATTGCCCCGCTGATTATCCCGGTAATAATTTGGGTAATATTGATGAGGGCAGTCTTTGCTTGCAGGAAACCGTCTATACTTTGCTTTACTCGATTTTTCCTTCGACTAGTTTCAATTATCAGTCAGTTTAAATGGTTATAAAACCTCAGTAAATATGGCACAGCTTCCAAACCAACAACCCGAAAGAACATTTGTTAGAGACGGTATTTTTCACCGCAGTCTTTCTAATGTGCGAAACTCGGTTTTTACCGACGCCAGAAATAAAGAAGCTGGTGAAAATGGTTCGGCCGAACCAAAAGAAGACGTCTTCTCGCACATGCGTGACGACGACGAACATCTAATCAATGAAGAAGATCTTGAGTTGATTGCCTTTTTTGAGGGCCTTCCCGGCTGTTATAACTTCCGTTATTTGATGCGCCGCCTGGCCCGTGAGCTGAAGCGTTCTAAACGCTACAATCGTCCCACCACCGTGGTCATTGTCGGTATCGATGGTTTTGAAAATGTCGAACCTAATTACGGCGAACTGGCAGGCGACACTGTGGTTTTTTCGGTGATTCAATTTTTGCTTGACGGCATCAGGTCTGATGTTGACATGGCCGCTCGTCTGGCTGATGACCGCTACATTCTGGTTCTACCTGAGACACCAGGGCGCGGTGCCGCTATTCTTTGCGACCGTCTGCGTAAAAAATTCGAATCAGTTGAGCTGAAACACAACTGGCATAACATTCCCGTTACTCTCAGCTTTGGCATTGGCTATTATCCGGTGCATGGTGAAGATCCGCGTGAGCTGGTGGCGCGCGCCGACCTGGCCTGCGAATTTGTGCAGCAGCGGGGCGGAAATGGTTTTGCTTACGCCCCTGAAGGCTAATAACAAGATTTTTGTGCCAGAGTCTGTTCGATATTGGCTATGGTTTTAGCAAATAATTCTTGTCGTGCTTCGGCTATAGTGAGAAACTCAAGCAAGCTGTTCAGGTCAACGTAGCGCGCCATCTGGCGAGAGTTTTGCGGCAGTTTTGCCCCGCTTGTTTCATAGCCGGCAATAAATGCAGCGGTCATGCCGGGATATTTTTGTTCCTGGCGCAAAAAATTTCCTATATCAAAAAGCTTTGTGCCGGCGTGAGCGAATTCCCAATCCAGCACGGCGCTGACGCACCATCGGTCGCGATTTTCAGTAACAAGAATGTTCAGGGCATTGAAGTCGCCATGCACGAGAGTTGTCTCTTCGCCCGCCAGATATTGATTTAACTCTAAGGCTCCCGCGTCGACGTAGTCACCTAAGCGTTTATGTAAATCGGCTCCTAACCTTGTTTGCACTAAGTCATTTGCTAAACACGAATGCAAATATTCGCTGGCGTCGCTACCGAAAGTTTGGTCAATTTTCAAGTTGGCGGCAAAGAATCCAGACCGGGCAAATTTGTAAGAGCCAATGGCTGCAAGCGTCTCCCCTACCGCTGCCATGACGTCGGTTAAATAGGCCCTTGATTTGAGATATTTGCCGCCATCGAGAAGTTGTTGTAGAAGAATGCCTTCGCACCATTTTAAAATCGCATATGGTCTGGGCTTTCCACCAATGCCCTGATCAATCAATCCAATCAATCTGTCATCGCAAGTGTTGCCTGCATACAATATTTCGGCTACAGGCACTCTGTCCGCCACTAAACTAATCACATCTGCTTCGACTCTGTTGCGGCCCTCTGCCCCCGGCGTTTGCTGCCCGTAGAGGCGAAGCAAAATGTTTTTGCCGTTGTCCAGAGTGACTTTGTAGTTGCTGTTGATGGCACCCTGGGTCATCAGTTCGAAGCTGACCACTGTGTTTGTCAATGCAGGGCGAATGAGACTTTCAATCTGACTTAGATTAAGCTCAATTATTGGGCAACGGCGTTGAGACACTTAACTTCCTTCGTTGAGCTCTCAATTTTACCGTGTCTAATAGTTAATGCGTGAATCGCCATCAACAATAGTGAACTTAGGCAGGCTATCGGTTTGCTTGGCGATCACTTCGAAAGCTGGATTTTTGGTGGCACCACCGTAAGCAGCTTTTTCTTTAGCTGTTTCGGCCTCTGTGCGCATCATCTGGTAGCTCCACTCTACAGGTTTAGCCAGTTCAGCGATTTTTCTGTCTTTGGTGGCGAAGTTATCGGTAGGTTTGATGGGCTCGATATATGGTTTGGTTTTCACCAGGTCGCCGCCGACGCCATGGGCTTCTTGCTTGCTTACTTCTTTGAGCAATGCCTGGAAATCTTCAGCATTCATTTTCTTGCCGGCCTGACGCAATTCGTCGGCGGCGGCGTGTGTATCGCCGTTATCCATGCGACGGGCAATGTGAATGGCCTGGTTTTGCATTTCACTGACGGCACCGATTTTTTTCATGCCTGGTTCGGTCTGGGCTACATAAAGTGGCGCTGCGTGCCAGATAGAATCACCCAGTGGGCGATCTTTGGTGGTTAGTTGCACATAAAATTGATTAGCCAGTTTTGGATTTTCGCGAATAGATTGCAGTGAGGCAGATGCTACTTGTATGTCGGCGCCTTCACCTTTAGTTTCACCATTTCTGATGGCGACAATCAACTGACGCTTTTCGTCATTGGTCATGGTGGTAGAAGCAAATTCTTTTCTCAGCATCTCAGCTGCTTTTTGAGCGTGATCGTCGCCGTTTTGATCCATCTCTTTGACGATTTCGCGAGCTTTTTGTTCGATGTTGTTATTTGGATTCATTTCTTGGCCGCCTTGGTGGGGGAATGGGTTTGTGACTATGAGATTACGGCGGCTAAATAACATCCACATAACAATTGTCAGCAGGTTGAAAAGTCTGCCAGTGAGAGGTTTGGCCGCGTCTGAGCTTTTGATAAAAGTGATTAGTAGGGCCCACTCTGTGAACGTCAGGGAAGTGGCCATCTGTCTCTATAAGTGACCCTGGCGGCCATTGACGATTAGTAGCCGACTCGTCTATTATAGAACCACACACATGCTGGGAGAGTGCTACATGGCCAGGCAGAGCGGTACCAAAGAAGTAACTAAAACGGCTTTACTTGAAGCCGGCACACGCATTATGTTGACTAAAGGCTACAACAATACAGGCATCCAAGAAGTGCTGGAGGCCACAGGTGTGCCTAAAGGCTCTTTCTACTATTACTTTGACAGCAAAGAAGATTTTGCTCTACAAATCATCGAACATTTCGATTCTACTTATGCAGACACCTTGAAGCATTTTCTCGAAGACAAAAAACTCAATGCTCCAGACCGGCTCAAGGCCTATTGCAATGAAGGCCGCAAGGCTCTCAAAGAAAATCAATGCCGCAACGGTTGTTTAATAGGCAATCTTTCGCAAGAAATGTCTGATCAATCAGAAGTGTTGCGAGCCAAGCTTGAAGAAGTATTGACCCGCTGGCGCAATCGCTTTGCCGCGGTTATTAAAGAAGGTCAGGAAAGCAAACTCATTAACAATCAGTTCGATAATGTGGTCATGGCCGAATTTTTCCAGAGCGGCTGGCACGGTGCTATTATGCGCGCTAAGACGACAAAAACTACTGTGCCACTCGATTCATTTATGACTTTGATGTTCGACAAAGTGTTGAAGCCGTAACCGTTGTTTAGATAATCAGCATGGCGTCGCCATAACTATAAAAGCGATACTGCTCGGCAATCGCTTCTTTATAGGCGCGCATTATCAATTCTCTTCCGGCCAGTGATGCCACCAGTATGAGCAAGCTGGAGCGACTGAGGTGGAAATTGGTGATCATGCCGTCGGCCATGGCAAACTTATGACCGGGTTGAATATATAGCGCGGTTTTTTGATCGTCTGCCGCTTGCATCAAACCGCTTGCTCCGGCCGTCTCAATGGTGCGCAAACTCGTGGTGCCCACAGCAATCACCCGGCGGCCCTCTTCTTTTGCCCGATTAATGACGTCAGCTGCAGCTTGCGTAACCGTGTAAGCCTCTTCTTCGATGGTGTGATTATGCAGTTCTTCCGCCACAGGTTTGAAAGTTCCTGCGCCCACATGCAAAGTCACCGTGGTCAGCTCAATGCCGGCATCAGCCAGTGACGCTAAAACCGCCGGGGTGAAATGCAAACCGGCGGTAGGAGCGGCAATCGCCCCGGGGGCTTGAGCAAAAACAGTTTGATATTGAAAGAGATCTTCTTCGCGGTGGGCCGGTTTGTCCTGGCGATAATCACGGCTGATATAAGGTGGGAGTGGAGCGAAACCAACGCGACTGAGCAGGTTATAGATATTTTCTTGCGGTCCTAAATCAACCAGCAGTCTCTTAAAACCATCAGCACCAATGATGATCTCTTTGACGACGATGACAGCGCTCTCGCTACCGACTTCGCCCTCCACCAGCAGCTCTTGCCCCGGCTTAAGGCGTTTAATCGGTGTCACCATCGCTTCCCATATAGAGATATTTTGGCTCAGCGGTTTCAATAATAAGAGCTTGACTGTGCCGCCTGATTTGCGTGTGGCAATTAGTCTTGATGGCAATACTTTGGTGTCGTTGACGACGAGCAAATCACCTTTTTGCAAAAGTTCAGGCAATTGAAAAAACTTCTTGTGCAAGAGTTCGCCGCTCTGCCTGTTGACCACCATAAGTTTTGACTGGTCTTTTTGGCCGAGCGGTTGCTGAGCGATTAGAGCGGGGTCTAAATCGTATTCAAAGTCTTCAATGGTAAGGCTTTCGCTCACGGTGATCTCTTGAGGATTTACAATTGTTGCTTAGTATAGTCTGCTCAGCTTCGGCTATAGTCTTTACCATGAGTTTGAAAGCAACAGTCTTAGCATTTGGCCAACAACTTGGATTTCACCAGGTGCAAATCGGTTCGCTTCTGCCTATGCCTGAGGCCGCGGACCATTATCAACAATGGCTAGATCAGGGCTATGCCGCTGACATGGAATATCTCAAAAGAGACCCCGCCAGGCGCAGCACGCCAAATAAGACTTTTGAAGCAGCAAAGAGTGTGATTATTGTTTCAGTCAGCTATTACAGCGTGACGCCGACGCCGCCCCCGGGCAGTTATGGCCGGGTGGCACGCTACGCCGTGGGTGAAGATTATCACCGTGTCATTCGCAGCCGCCTGACTGATTTTTGCGCCCTTCTAGAAAAAGAGGTGGGCCGGCCCATTGCCGCCAGGCCGGTGACTGACGACGCCGCGCTTTACGAACAGGCTCTGGCCGAGCGTCACGGTCTTGGTTTTGTCGGCAAAAATTCTCTTATTATCGGTCCGAAATTATCAGGCTCGTACAACTTTATTGCCGAATTATTTGTCAACCTCGAGTTAGAAGCCGATCTCGAATATCAGGGCACCTGCGGCAATTGCGTGCGTTGCATTGCCGCCTGCCCTACAGATGCCATTAAAGACAGCGCCACTACCCCTGGTGCAGCACTAATGGTCGACTCTAATTTGTGCATTTCGTATTTGACTATAGAAAATAAAGGCGGCATTCCTCTTTCATTGCGCAGCAAAATGGGAGACTGGGTTTACGGCTGCGATATTTGTCAGGAAGTCTGCCCTTATAACAGTAAACCAATACCGGCACCCTGGCCAGAATTTGCGCCCCATAACGGAGCCGGCCATCACCTCAATTTGCCTCAACTTTTGCAAATCGAAAGCGACGAAAAGTTTGTCAAACGTTTTCAAAAGTCACCCTTAAGGCGGCCCAAGCGCCGTGGTCTTCTGCGCAATGCCCTGGTAGTAATGGGCAACCAGCTCAAAGAAGAACACTCATGCAGAGCTGAAATAGTTACTGCTATTGGCCAGTTTGCGGCGGCCGAATCTGACCAGATGCTGCTTGAACACAGTGTCTGGGCTCTGGCTCAGTGCCCAAAGCCGGCAACAAAAATAATAGTGGCAGATATCATCGCCAGGCTTTCCCCTGAGGTCCTCTTGCAAGTAGAAAATTATGTCTGAAGAGCAGAAGCAAGAATCTAGCCTCTCTAAACCAGAAGCGAAGGCCGTGCCTTTTACGGTTGTGGTGCTGGGGCTGGCCAGTTTGCTTACCGATGTCTCCACCGAAATGATTCACGCTGTTTTGCCTAATTTTATGTCGACAGTGCTCAAAATCGGTTTTGCCGAAATTGGCTTTATCGAAGGACTGGCCGAAACCGTAGCCTCATTGTTGAAGATTTTTTCAGGGGCTTTGAGCGATCGCATTGGTAAAAGAAAAGGTTTGCTTCTTGTTGGTTATGGTCTGTCGGCCCTGGTTAAACCGCTTTTTCTGCTGGCCGATTCGGCGGCCATAGTGCTTGCCGCCAGAGCTGCTGACCGTGTTGGTAAAGGCATTCGCGGCGCCCCTCGCGACGCTCTGGTGGCCGACGTGACCACCAGCGCTAATCGTGGTCGCGCTTATGGTTTGCGTCAGTCGCTCGATACCACCGGAGCAGTGATTGGCCCAATGGTGGCATTGCTTGTGATGTGGTATACAAGTAGCAATTATCAAATTACTTTTGCTTTAGCGATTATTCCAGCTGTGTTGGTGCTTTTTCTGCTCTATTTCGGCGTCAAAGAACCGTCGCAGACCCGGCCTCTCAGTCAAGACAAGATTTTTAGTTTTAAAAATTTAGAAAAACTCAAAAGTGATATGCCACCACAATTTTTTGGTCTGGTGGCAGTGGTGTTACTTTTCAGCCTGGCTAATTCGTCTGATGCATTCCTCATTTTAAGGGCCAGAGATTGCGGCCTGCCAATTGCCCTTTGCCCCCTTGTACTGGTGGCAATTAATATCAGTTATGCCCTGAGTGCTTACCCGGCCGGAATTGTCTCCGACAAAATCGGTCATGGCCCTATGCTCTGCTTTTCTTTCGTTCTCTATGCCGCCGTCTATGCCGGATTCGCAGTGCTTGGCGCCGGGTCTGGCTCTGCTTTGCCCATGCTTCTATTGTGCCTTGTTTACGGTTTACATCTTGGATTTTCACAAGGAGTACTTTCTGCTCTGGTTTCGCATTTAATACCGACTCATTTACGTGGCACTGCCTTTGGTATCATTAACTTTGCAGTGGGGCTGGCCCTATTGCCCGCCAGTTTGTTGACCGGTTATCTCTATGAGCACTGGGGCGCCCTTTATGCTTTTTCTACCTGTGCTGTGTTGGCTTCGATCGCAGCACTCTGCCTGGCTTTTCAATTGCCCGGGCTTTCTAAAGTAAACTTGACTAAAAACAATGATTTATAAAATGATTGATCAAATGATTGATAACCACACAGATAAGGCAAAAATACAGACGACCGTTGACGAACTTTATCGTAGTGATTCAAGGCGCATTTACGCCACACTGGTGCGCTTATTAAATGATTTCGACCTGGCGGAAGAAATGCTTCAGGAGGCTTTTGCCGTGGCGGTAGAACAGTGGTGCCGTGACGGTATTCCCTCTAATCCGCGTTCGTGGATTGTCTCTACAGCCCGTTTTAAGGCCATCGATTCTATGCGCAGGCGGGCGCGCTTTGACAAAACCGTGTCGCAATATGGTGAGATGATGGCCCCGTGCACCACTGAAATTGAAGACACTCTCAATGATGATGAAGATTTCAATGGTGAAGAGACTTTCGATGATGACCATCTCAGGCTAATCTTCACTTGCTGTCATCCGGCCTTGTCGGCTAATGCTCGCATTGCCCTTACTCTTAGAGAAACCTGCGGCCTCACCACCGAAGAAATTGCCACGCCTTTCTTTCGTCGCCGGTTACCATCTCCCAGCGCATCGTGCGCGCTAAAGCAAAAATTCGCGATACCAAAATTCCTTATGAAGTGCCGTCATACGAGCATCTGCACGAAAGAGTTGACTCGGTTCTCTCAGTGATTTATCTCGTTTTCAACGAGGGTTATTCTGCTTCTTCAGGCAGCAATGCCACCCGCGTCGAACTGTCGACTAAAGCTATTCACCTGGGTCAGGTATTACTTGAGCTCTTACCGGACGCAGAAGTAATGGGCCTTCTAACACTAATGTTGCTGCACGAATCCAGACGCTCTGCTCGGACAGACTCAAGCGGTGATTTAATTCTGCTGGAAAATCAGGATCGTTCACTCTGGCACCGCGGGCAAATTAAGGCAGGAACCGACCTTGTTCAACGGGCACTGTCAGCGTCTGATTTTGGTGTTTATACAATTCAAGCGGCTATTGCATCTGTGCATGCTGGTGCAGAAAACCCCGCTGCCACTGATTGGGCACAGGTGGTGGCTCTGTATGATCTGCTACTGCAAGGCGAGCCGTCGCCGGTGGTGGAACTAAACCGAGCGGTTGCGGTTTCGATGCGTGATGGTCCAGAATTTGGCCTGCTATTAATAGATGAGATTTTGCAACGCGGCGAACTATTGGATTATCACTTAGCTCATGCGGCTCGCGCCGATCTTTGCCGCCGCACGGGAAGCAAAGCGGAAGCCAGGCAAGCCTACGAACGTGCCCTTTTGCTGGCTAAGCAAGAGCCAGAGCGGCGTTTCCTCAAAAAACGCTTACGCGAGCTGGCTGAGTAAATTCTCATATTTTATCTGTCGATCTGCTCAATTGTCGTTCGACTAATTGATGAGAGTGTAGAATTTCGCGTCTTGCTAGGAGGTAATGATGAAGTTCATATGTATGGGCTATGCCGACAGTTCAAAATTTGAGACCACACCCAAAGAAGAGCTTGAGAAGGCGTTTGAAGAATGCCTTGCTTACGATGATGAATTAAAGCGTAGCGGGCATTATATTGGCGGTGAAGCCTTGCAGTGTTCCAAAAACGCTGTTACTCTGCGCCACCGCGGCGGAAAAGTTGAAGTTACCGATGGTCCTTTTATTGAAACAAAAGAGCAAATCGGTGGCATTCTCATTCTCGAAGCCAAAGATTTAAATCAAGCCATTGCCCTGATGTCCAAGCATCCTGGGGTAAAAATCGGCCCCTTTGAGATTCGCCCCGCAGATGAGGAATTCATGAAAATGGTCGAATCGCGCAGCAAAGCTGCCCAGTTATGAAATATATGTTGCTCATATACAGTGACGAAAAAACTTACACTGAGGGCGAACGGGCCGAGTGCATGGCCGAGTCAACTGAAATCTGCCATGAATTGCAAGCGCAAGGTAAATTTCTCGGTGCCTCGCCACTGCATTCGGTGACAACGGCAACTAGCGTGCGCGTTCGTGGCGGCAAGAAACTTATCACCGACGGCCCTTTTGCTGAAACCACGGAGCAGCTCGGTGGCTACTATATTATCGATGTTGATAGTCTCGATGACGCAATTGCGGTGGCCAGTCGGCTGCCACCGGTTCAGAAAGGCACTGTGGAAATTCGCCCGATAATTGAACTGGCAAACCTGCCAGCACCACTACTTAAGTAAATCAACAAAATTACATTAAAAGGAGAACGATAATGACAAAAACAGTACAATAGATTCCTACCGGTTTCTCAACTGTGACACCACATTTAGTGATCAAAGGCGCGGCCAAGGCAATCGATTTTTATAAAAGTGCTTTTGGCGCAGAAGAAATAAACCGCATGCCCATGCCCGATGGACGGCTGATGCATGCTTGTTTGAAAATTGGCAATTCTGCCAGCCCTTCTACTATCGGCAAAACCCATGCCACAATGCACATGTATGTAGAAGATGTAGACCAGGCTTACACGCGTGCTGTAGAAGCCGGTGCCACAGCCTTAATGCCACCACAAGACATGTTCTGGGGCGATCGTTATGGCCAGGTAGTTGACCCATTTGGCCAACCATGGGCCATTGCTACTCACAAAGAAGACCTCACCCATGAAGAGATGATGAAAAAGATGCAAGCCGGTTGCGCTCCGGCGCAAGCTGCCGCTAAATAACTCTGTCGATTTAAAAGAGACAAGAGAGACCCGGAGATGGCCACGCCGTTTCCGGGTCTCTCATATTTGTCTGCGGCGGTATTGCTAAAATACGTCGATGACACACTTTCTTGTATTTCTAGGGGCTGGCATCGGCGGAGTGTTGCGTTTTCTCACCGCCACGGCCGTGCAAAAAGCTTGCAACGGTTGGGTCTTCCCGCTGGGCACATTTGTAGTCAATATTTCCGGTTGTCTGGTGATTGGTTTTCTCGCACAGCTGGCCGAAAGCAAATCTATTGTCGCGCCCGAGTATCGGGCATTTCTTTTGATTGGCGTCCTCGGTGGCTACACTACCTTTTCCAGTTTCGGTTACGAAACCATGCAGCTGATTAAAAGCGGCGAAATTCTCTATGCCGTCAGCAATTCGGTCTTGCAAGTAGTGATCGGTTTGCTCTTTGTCTGGTTGGGAATGATTTTAGCTCGCCTCCTATAGGAATAAATATGAAACTCAGCCAGGGCACCATGCTCAAAATTTATATCGGCGAAAGTGACAAACACGGCAACCGCCCTTTATACGAGTGGCTCGTGCAAGAAGCGAAAAAAGCCGGTATTGCCGGCGCAACTGTGTGGCGCGGACTGGAGGGCTTTGGCGCTCACAACACCGTGCACAGCAGCAAAATTCTAGATATATCTACTAATTTGCCTATTGTGGTGGAATTTATTGATACCCGCGAAAAAATTGAGGCTTTCATGCCTTTTCTCGATGAGAATCTGACGGAAGGCCTGGCGGCTTTGGTTGATTGTGATTTGCGCTGGTATCGTAAAAGCTAAATTTGATCTGAAATGTGCACGTTTGAGATTGGAAAAATGAAACGTTATCGTTTCATTTTTCTCTATCGTTCGGCTCGACATCGGGTTTTTTCACCGCTTCTAAGACTTTATCAATTTGCAGAGTCAGCTCAGGCTTATTCACTTTGGTTTGCTGGCAAATATCTACGATTTTCCCGTACTTTTTGCCGTTATCAACCAATGACCATTGAGCCGCTCCGGCGGTGACAATGCGATTAACATCAGGTTTGTCTTTGGCCAGCACAGGCAGGGCTTCACAAATGCGCGCTACATAATTGCTGTTGCCTGTAATGAAATAGCTTGTCCAGAGCATCTCCAACACCCCAGGATTTAATTCCATGCTGATTATCGGTGTGGTTTTTTTACTGCTGGCCGTCAGTTCTTGCGGCCTGTTGCTCTCAGGAAATTGCTGGGCAAGCTTGTTAGCGGCGGCCCTGGCATCGTCGGTATCAGCTGACCACAGTGCTTTCCAAATCAGTACTTTGTGGGCCAGTTTCAAACCGGCAAGCTCTTCCAGCCAGGCACTAATTTTCTCCGGATTTTGAGCAAACTGACGGCTGGCTATGGCGAACAAAACTGGCTCTTGCTCTTTATTGTCAAAGTCGCCTTTCTTCTCGCTAAACAGCAATGCCTGGGCCGTAAGCTCGGGCTGGGGATGCTCAAAATACATCAGGAGCCACTGGTCAAAGTCTTTGCGTGAATTTATTTTTTTCAGAGCTTTGTAGACGTCGCCACTTTTCTCTACTGCATTAGAGCTGGCCGGCTCTGAGAACACAGCAGCAAAAACAAGCAGCAGCGAAATCAACAAAGAAAATTTGTTCATAGCAAATAAGGCGAGTTATTTATTTTCAGTATTATCAAATTCAGATTCAGCGTCTGTGTGATGCTGATACATTTCAGTTAAGGCTTTAATGATCACCTGGTCGGTCTTGTGCTGCATGTCGAGGGCTTGAAGTAGTTCCTGGCCGGTCATCAAACCGCGTGCCAGAATTAGTTTGCCCAGGGGTTCACCGGAGGTACCTTGCTCTTTAATAAGCTCTTCCAATTGGGTCAACGAAATTTTGCCACGCTTCAAAAGTACTTCGCCAAGTTTTTCAGGCCTGGTCAAAAGCTCCCATTTTTGTTCTTCGGTAAGCGGTTCTTGGTGTGTCATTTTTCGCCTTAAGCCGCTTTAGTGCGGAGTTGTTGTTTTCTTTCACGCCACCAGACAAGCAAACAACTGGCGTTGAAAATAGATGAATAAGTGCCGGAAATAATGCCGATTAACATGGCGAGAACAAAATCGCGAGTAGTAGTGCCGCCCAGTAAATAAAGTGCCAGCAGTGTGATTACTACAGTCAAAGATGTGTAGAGCGAACGAGCCAGAGTCTGATTGACACTATCGTTAGCAACGTCACCAAAAGTCTTTTTAGATTCTTCTTTGGTTACCGGATCAATCGCCTTGCTGCCCACAAACTTGGCGTTCTCGCGAATGCGGTCAAATACTACGATGGTGTCGTGCACAGAAAAACCGATGACGGTAAGTACGGCTGAAATAAAGAGACTGTCCACTTCAGTGCCGAGAAATAGACCAAGCAAGGCGAAGATACCGCATAGCACAAGAACGTCGTGTACTAAAGCGGCAATGGCGCAAACGGCATAGTCAAATTTAAATCTATAACTGATATAACCGACCATACAAGCGAAAGTAAAGAGCAGGGCTAGAAGCCCGTTAGCCAGCAATTCCGGGCCAATGGTGGCGGTAACTTTGTCGACTGAGATAGATTTAAAGGGCCCCAGTTCGGTCAACAGTTTGCTGTCTAATTTAGCTTTATCCGCTTCACTGTCGATGGCCTTAGTGCGCATCACTACTGCTTCTTTACCGGCAATAATAGTCTGCTGCACTTGCGAACCGACAAAACCAAACTCGTCTAAAACTTTGTGCACCGCTTCTAAACTAGTGGGTCTTTCGAATTGATATTGCAGAATCGATCCACCGGTAAAATCGATGCCCGGTTTGAGAGGCGCGCCGTATGTGTAACAACAAGCGGCGATGCCAAATAGACCAGGGATAGTGAGAAAAAGCGAGATGGCAAAACAAAGAGTGCGATATTTGACGATATCGACAACGTTTTTTGCCACATGCGGTTTGTTGCTTAAAGTAGAAGAATTAGAAGTCATACGGCCTCCTTGGTCATCACTTTTGTATTTTTCTTTTTCTCGGTTTTATGACCAAACAAACCAACACTGGAAGGCACCAGGTGCAACATGGTGCGAGTGGCGGTGATGGCGGTAAACATTGAAACTGCCACACCAATCGCCAGGGTAACGGCAAAGCCTTTAACCAACGACGTTCCGAACAACATCAGCACTGCGCAGGCAATAAGGCTGTTGACGTTGCTGTCAAAAATTGACGACATCGCTCGAGCGAAACCGTTTTCAACACCCACCCAGAGATTTTTGCCGGAGTTCAATTCTTCTTTGGTGCGTTCAAAAATCAGAATATTGGCGTCCACGGCCATACCGATAGAAAGAATAAATCCGGCAATGCCAGCCAATGTCAAAGTCACTGGAATAGTCTTGAAAATGGCTAGAGTAGCCAATGTATAAAGAATGAGAGCGAGGTCGGCGATCAGTCCAGGAATGCCGTAAATCAGCACCATGAAGATCATCACCGCGGCAATCCCCACCACTCCGGCGATCATACTTTTGTGAATGGAATCTTGACCGAGAGTAGCGCCTACTGTGCGCTCTTCTAAAATTTCAATCGGCACAGGCAATGCGCCGGCATTGAGTTTAAGCGCCAGGTCAACGGCTTGATCGCGGCTGAAGCTGCCGGTTATTTGTCCGCGTCCACCGGTAATCGGTTCGTTAACGCGCACTCCGGAATAGTTTTCAATCGGCACCGGTTTACCGTGGGCATCTCTATCGGTAGGCTGGCCATCGAGGAAAATACCAATATATTTTCCTGCCAGCCTTGTTGTCAGTTCGCCGAATTTCTTAGCCCCGGCATCTTTAAATTCAAAATCAACCTGCCAGGTGCCACCGGCTGTGGGTGAGGCTTGCGCGCGTTTGAAGTCAGCGCCGGTCAAGCCCACATCTTTCCAGTTGACCAGACCCTCTGATGTGAAATCGAGTTCTTTAAATTCAAGCAAAGCGGTGGTGCCGATTCTGTCTTTGGCTTGCTGCGGATCTTTAATGCCGGGCAATTCCACAATCAAGCGGTCTTTGCCTGAGCGCTGTACGAGAGTCTCAGACACACCCAGGCTGTTGATGCGGTTGTTGATTACGGTCATAACGCCATCCATTACTTGTGGCGTAATTTCGGGCACCTGGGGTGGTGCCGGAATCGCTCTCAGTAAAAGTTGGCTGCCGCCGCGCAGGTCAAGACCAAGTTTTAAATTGGTGAATAGCGCATAACCTTTTGATGTGGCCAGCACCTGAATATTGTTGCCCATGCCGATGTGGTCGTATTCGTTTTTGACCGCATCTTCTTTCTGGTAATTGTTCATTTTGTCCCAGCCTGGTTCTTTCTCAACCCGCTTGAACACTTCAACTTGCAGATCGTTGCCGGTTAAATTGGCCAGACGTTGCCATTCACGAATGGTCGTGACCGGCTCGATTTGAAACAGACTGACCAGCGACCAGATCAACACTGCAATTACTGCGAAGGGTTTCCAGTCTTTGAACAAACCCTTAGAACTCTTAGAAGACGCGCCCTTTTGCCCGAATATACTCATAGTTTAAAAATTTCAGCCTAAAAAATAACCAGCTAGTTGCCAAACAAGTGCGACAGAAGGTCAAATTCTAGCGTATATGAGCACTTTGAAGCCGTGTATTAGCAAGGCCATGAAGGCTCAGAAGCCGTCATGCGCTGAAATTTCTTCTTATTTTGGCAATTTATGCCGTGATCACTTGGTCGCCGCCCTTTTGCACAGCCAGTTCCAGAGCCTGAATGGTGCGAGCAAGCAACTCGTCGTGCTCTCGAGCGTGGGTGGGAAATGCAGCCAGACCGACGCTGGTAGTCACTTTCAAATTGTGCCAGTTGTGAGTAACACCGTGAGTGGCCACCCGACTGCGAATGCGCTCAGCCACAATGGCCGCGCCTGAAGCATTGGTTTCAGGCAAGATAATGGCAAATTCTTCGGAGCTGTAACGAGCAGGGATGTCAACGTCGCGAATGGCTCCGCGCACAACGCCGCCAATTACTTTCAGAACCGCGTCTGAAGTGAGGGCGCCGTAAGAGCGCTGAATGTCTCTGAAGCCATCCACCGCCACCATGCAAAGTGACACCGGGCGCTTATAACGTTTGGCTCTTTTCAATTCGTCTTTCACTTCTTTGATAAACGTGCGCGAATTATAAAGCTCAGTCAGGGTGTCAAGCAGAGCTAGTTTTTCGATTTCTTCGCCATTGGCGCTAGAAAGATTCGTTTGCGTAGCAGTGAGCAAGGAGCGCTGCTCAAGCTCTTTGACGCGATCAATAACCTGATTGTCCATGAACGCTCTGGTGCCGGCCAAGGTTGCTCGTTGTGGATTATCGAGCACGCGGCAGAACATACAGGTTCTTCCGCTACATATGTGATCAGTGCGTCCTGACATTGGCTAAACCCTTTTACTTGACAAAATTTTGGCTGACTGAAAATCAGTATAGATTAATCTCTCTGGTTACACTAGCTGCAAGCTAACACTTTGCCTGCTCGAAGCACAAATTTGCCCCCTACAAGCAAATCGCTGGCCGGGGGCGCATCGTGCAGCAGTGCCTGGGCCAACGCCTCTTCAAGGCCGCCGCTTTCGGGTAGTGCATTTTTTAGAGGGAAAACGGCCAGGTCGGCCGCTTTGCCCACGGTTATTGAACCAATACTGTTTGATAGATTGACGGCCGCGGCGGCATTAATGGTAATAGCCTTAAGCGCATCTGCCGCACTGATTTGATCAAGCCAGGTGGCTGCTTCTTTGAGCAGGCTTAAATCGCTGCACGAAGCCAGGCTGTCGGTGCCCAGGCCAAATTTTATGCTGTGCCTGCTCATGGCCGCCATATTGGCCTGGCCGCATAAAAGTCTTTTGTTGCTGCGTCGACAAATGGCCGCACGGGCACCGGCAGCAGCAAAAATTTTAAAATCCGGCTCGGTCATTTGCACGCAATGAGCAGCCAGCAAATTTTCATCCAATAGGCCGAACTGCGCCAGGTGGGCGGTGGGGCTTAATCCACGGGTGGTCCATGAGCCTTTGATTTGCTGCAACAAATCATCTGTGCTTTTGGCTCCAGGCGGTATCATGCGGCGCAAATATTGATCAAGAATTTCACTATGGTCGGCCAGCCAGCGGCACTCTTGATCGGATTCGGCCAGGTGGGCGATCAGCAGTGAATCTTCAGCCTGAGCCCATTGGCAGGCTTGCTGCCACAGAGCTGGCGATACAGTATAAGGAGCGTGGGGCGCCACGGTGATTGCAATTTGCCGGCGCGCCAGAGCGTCAGCCAGCGCACCGCTGGCGGTGCCGATTAAAGATTGGTAACGTTCGGTCCATGACGCAAAAATATTTTCGGCCGCGCTCTCGTCTAAACCGAATAATTCCAGGCCGACCAGACCTTTGAGACCTACTTGAGCCAGGGCAGCCGCTGCCAGCCCGGTATATGAACTGTCCACTACATATGATGTGCCGGCTCGCGCGCAGGCCTCTGCTCCGAAGATAGCCGAGCGGAGAAAATCGTCTTTGCTCCAGGAGCGGCTTCCGCCGACCAATTGCGCCATCCATGTAAACAAAGGCAAGCCCTCGTCTATAGATTGCGCTTGCGAATAATCGAGGTGGGTGTGAAGATTGATTAGTCCCGGGGTGACTACAGAAGATTTGAGATCGACTATTTGTAGATCTTGATGGCGACCGAGTTGCCTTGCCTGGTCTGCCTCGCTTTTAGTCAACACCGCGGCAATCAGGCCGTTTTCAATCAGCACCCCGCCAAGGGCAAGCGCTGAGCCGGCCGCCGTCCAGAGCCAGTCTGCGCGAATCAGCAGTGGCGATGATGTACTATATTTCATCTTTCGTAAGCATAATCAAACATGAAAATTTCTGTCGACGATTTGAAAGAAACGCCTCAACGTCGTGAGCTTATTGCCTTCAACGAAAATTTGCCTATTGAAGAGGCCGTTAAGCCGGCAGTGGGCGAACTGGTGTTGGCAATGGCTGCCGGTGGCGTCAAGCTTACCGGGAATGTCAAAAGTTTGCTCAAGCTTCACTGTCAATCATGCCTGCGGCCTTATTTCCACGTTTTGAATGTTGACATCGACGAGTATTTTGTACCGCACCGCAACGCCCTGGCCGATTTTGAAATGGGTGCGCCGCGAGACAAAGAACTGCTTAAAGATGACTTTTATGATGAGATTCCAGAAGATGGTTTTATTGACATCAGCGACATTGTGTATCAAGCTGTAACGCTAGCTTCTCCAGTTTTCAGTCGATGCGGCGAAGAGTGCCCTGGCCCTCAAATGCCTGAAGGTTCCCATGGTAGCGGTGTTTCGGGGTCAGGCTCCGGGGCTGCCGGCGATGAAAAACCAATTGACCCTCGTTGGAAGAACCTAAAGACTCTCTTTCCTAATCAGGAATAGAGGCTTTTTAGTAGATAATAATTAGTCCGGAATATGGAGGATCGATACAGCAATGGCTGTTCCGAAGAAAAAGACATCCCACCAGAAGCAGCATCAGCGCAGAGCTCACTGGAAAGCAGAAGCACAAGAAATTGGTACCTGCGCCAATTGCGGCGCTCCGAAGCGTAGTCATACTGCTTGCGGCGGCTGCGGATATTATCGTGGTAGACCAGCTAGGCTCAAAGACGCTGTTATTTAAACAGTTACTTAGATAACCTGTTTTATTGGTGTGATTAGTTTGACAACGAGTCAAATCTGGAGTCTGGCATGATTCGAGTAGCCATCGACGCGATGGGTGGCGACTATGCGCCCCGTGAAATTGTTCATGGGGCGATTTTGGCCGCTCGCGAATATGGCATTTCGGTGCAATTAGTTGGGCTATTGCCGGCTCTTGAAGCTGAACTCAAACGTCACGAGATTGCCGGGTTGAATATTTCGCTGGTAGCAGCTTCAGAAGTTGTGGCTATGGACGAAAAACCCAGCAAGGCCATTCTGCGCAAGAAAGATTCATCAATCGTGCGGGCTATGAAGCAAGTTGCCGATGGCCATGCTGATGCGGTGGTTGCCTGCGGCTCCACCGGAGCGGCTGCCGTAGCCGCTACTTTTAATATCGGCCGTCTCAAAAATGTTAATCGCTGCGCCATCGCCTGCGAGATGCCCACTATCCATCCCAATCGCTGCATTGTCGTCGACGCCGGAGCCAATACCGACTGTGATGCCAATATGCTTTTACAATTCGGTTTGATGGGCTCCATTCTTTATTCTGGCTTGCACAACGTCAAACGCCCAAGAGTCGGTGTGCTCAATATTGGCGCTGAAGAAACCAAAGGCACTCAGCTGGTGCAAGACGCTTACGCTTTATTAAAAGCGCGCGAAGATATCAATTTTATTGGTTTTGTGGAAGGTCGCGACTACCCCATGGGTAAAGTCGACGTGGTTGTCACCGACGGATTCACCGGCAATGTCTCACTGAAAACAGCTGAAGGTATTGCCAAGATGATTAATCACATGCTGAAGCAAGAATTACTCAGCTCTCCCCGCGGAAAAATTGGCGGCGCTATTGCCAAACCAGCTTTCCAGGCGCTTAAGAAACGAGTTGACCCCGATGAGTTTGGTGGCGCCTTCTTGATTGGACTCAAAGGAGTCTGTGTCATCGCCCATGGTGGCTCGCGTCACACGGCCGTCAAGAATGCCATCAGAGTAGCCTGCGATATGGTGCGCTCAGATGTGGTGCCGAGGATTGAAAAGTCTTTTTTTCAGACAGCCGCTAACTTAGCAGCGGCTGAGACGGTAGGCGGCTAAAGCCGCACTAAGCCAAATTAAAAGATAAACAGGAGAATTGAAGATGGCAAAGCTCGCTTGTCTGTTTCCCGGTCAGGGTTCACAGAGCGTAGGCATGGGCCTCGACTTGTTCAATAATTTTGCCGAAGCCAAATCGACTTATGAAAAAATTGACGGCATCGCCGGTCGTGCCCTGAGCACGCTGTCGTTTACCGGCCCGGAAGAAGAGCTCAAGCGCACCATCAATACTCAGCCCACAATTCTGGCTACGTCACTGGCTGCCTGGGCTTGCTACAAATCGCTCGGCGGACCGATGCCTGATTTTGTCGCCGGACACAGTCTTGGTGAAATTACCGCTCTTGTGGCGGCGGGGGCTATATCATTAGAAGACGCAGTGAGATTGGTAGACAAAAGATCAGCGCTGATGGAAAGCTGTCCCAAAGGCGCTATGACAGCAGTTCTTGGTATGTCCGCAGCTGACCTCGAGTCAGTGTGCACTGACGCTTCCACTGATAGCGAATGTGTTGTGGTGGCAAACTTCAACACGAAAGATCAACTGGTTATATCGGGTAATCCTGAAGCTGTCGCCCGGGCTGGTGCCCTTGTGAAAGAGCGCTCGGGCAAAGCGATTCCACTGCCTGTGGGTGGTGCGTTCCATTCGCCGCTTATGAGTGCCGCCGCTCGTGAATTCACTCAAGCTTTAGCCGAGTGCAAATTCAATGATGCCGTTTGCAGCGTGGTGCAAAACTATGACGCCCAAGAATCTCGCAAGGCCGAAGTGATGAAAGAAAAGCTCGGCAAACAAATGGAGAGCCCTGTGCGTTGGACTGCCACCATCGAACTTCTGGCCGCTCACGGTGTCGAAACGATCATTGAAATCGGTCCAGGCAAAGTGTTAGCCGGCCTGGTGAAAAAAATCGACCGTTCCATCAAAATTTTGAATGTCTCAGACAGTGAATCGCTCAATGCCACCATCGCCGCTTTAAAAGCAGTGACTGTGTAAAGGTGGATGTTGAACTACAAGTGGCGGGTCGCTAGTCGGTTGCGCGGGTAAAAAGACCATGGTCGGTTCCATTCAAGTTTTCAACTAGTACACTTGCCGCTTGGCCGCCTGAGCCCATTGTGAAGGTCAGCCCACTGACGCCAGTCAAATCTTCAGTATCCATTTCATAAGTAAAAATGTCGCGATCAAAATGTTTAATCGGCTTAATCACGTTCGCTCCCAGTGAGACTGAAAGTGCTCCGCCAGACTCACTAATTTTTAGCGGGCCATAGAATTCGTTTTCATAAGTGCCTACATAGCTCGAGTTAGATAAGGCTGGCAGTGGCGCTTTCGGTGCCTTCGAGAATGTTCCTACAGTTTCACCAAAAGTATGGGGATCTGCAAATATTTGCTTAAACAGTGTGATCCAGTCTTGCGATGATTTGCCACTGAGAGCTAAGTCGGCAAATGTTGCGGTGATGCCTTCAGGCAATCCAATGGGAGAGCCATTAGTAAGGACGCAAATACCGAGTTTTTCAGACGGGATCATTTTGACATTTGTTGCCGCGCCCAGGGCAAATGCACCGGAGTGTCCGAGCACCAGGCGGCCGGTTTTGCTGTAAGAAACGTTCATGCCCAGGCCGTAAAAATCAGGCAGGCCGGTAATTGGACTGAAGTTCGTCATCATATGCGGGCGATGAGTTTCAGCCAGCGCCGCCTCGTCAATTAGCTGTTTGCCGTCGAACTTGCCAGAGGCAATTTGCAATCGCATCCATTTAGCTAAATCATTAACCGATGAACTGACTCCGCCAGCCGGAGATTGCGGATCTGGTGTACGCTGCGAATTGTGCACCCATTTGCCGTCCACAAGTCTGTGGCCCACAGCCTTGTTGGATCTGCTTGTGAAATCTGAAAATCTTGAACTGGTTGAAGTCATGCCCAGGGGTCGGTAGAGCTTTCCTTCACTCAATATTTCCCAGGGAATGTTGGCCGCTTTGGCCACGGCCAGCGCACCTTCGGTCAGGCCAAAATTAGTATAAGCATATGTCGAACGAAAACTTGTGGCGGGCTTCTGGTATCGCATCCGGTGCAAGATTTGCTTTTGATCATAACCAAGATCTTCCAGCACGTCGGCGGCATGAGAAGGCAAACCGCTTCTATGGGCAAACAAATCGCGCACAGTCAAATTGCTTGTTACCCATGGCTCAGACAGGGCAAAGGCCGGATCGAGGTCGCTTATTTTGGCATCCCAGCTTGTGATTTTTTCGCCCACTGCGGCGGCTATCACTGTTGCAGCAACCGCCTTAGAGATGGATGCAAGTTGAAAAACAGTATCGGCATCAACCTTTTCACTTTTGCCTACTTCACGCAGGCCGTACCCTTTA
Organism: Candidatus Obscuribacter sp.; assembly: GCA_021772135.1. Classification (GTDB taxonomy): domain Bacteria; phylum Cyanobacteriota; class Vampirovibrionia; order Obscuribacterales; family Obscuribacteraceae. The sequence continues at coordinate 1,761 of JADYXQ010000154.1, read as the reverse complement.
GTAAATACAACTTTGTCGTCATGAACAATTGCTATGGCCATGCCGGGCACGACACCGTCATCAATTTGCTTCTGCGCTAATTTGTCAGTGCTGGCTATGGCACTCTGCAGTGCTGCTTCGCTCATAGAAGCTGTGGCAAAATCGGGTGTGAAACTCAATTTAGCTTCGACGGCAACGCTGGCTTGCATGATGGTTATAGATAATGCAATCAGGGACGCTGATAGTTGGCGAAGATGCACGGTTTTGAATTTCCTTTTTATATTTGCAAACTCAAACGTGCACGTTTCAGTTCTGAAATGGATGGTCTTTGCCTTTCTCAAAATGAAACGATAACGTTTCACTTTTTCAAGACTTAACCGCCCACCGGCGCCAGCTTCTCTTTGCTTTGATCGTCATCGTAAGCTTTAGCGTCAATTTCAATGCGACGCATGATAATGCCGCGACTGGCCAGGGCGGCAAAGAAAGATTCGGCATCGACCGCCACTTCTGGTGCCACTACGCCTGTATGTTTGATTTCGTTGGCCATGAGCATTTGCGCCACTATTGAAGGTGGCACGCCGGTGTCGAGCGCGCCGCATGAAATTTTTTGTTTCTGATCGGCAAAAACAGTTGTTTCCATGCGAATGAACTTGACTGTGCCGCCCTGGCTGCCGCGCACGTCAACTCGCACTACTTCGCAGTCATCGGGATCATATTTTGGCACTGGAAAACTATTGATGATATGCGCAAGCATTTTGCGTGGTGTGAATTCGCCTTCTCTCGTGGCTAATTTCTCTTTGGCGCCAAAACCTAAGGCCATTAAAAATTTGATTTTGTCGTGAAATTCTAAAGGTAATCCCAAACGGAATGTCACTCGCTTGATGCCTTTATCTTTGTATGTGGCAGGAATAGTCAACACTTCCGAATGCAATGTGTAGATTGCTTCTTGCTTGCCCACAGGCTCAGGAAAATCGACCATCAAAGCGCCCGAAAGCGGTACTTCAGCTTTGAATTCGCCGTTTTCAAACACCATCGGATTCAAGGTGTATTCGTCGATCAAAGTTTCAATTGAATATGGTGGCAAAAAAGGATGGTCAACTTTGACGTTGTCCACAGAGCCAACCAAAATATCTACAGAGTCGACTACGTCGAGATCTTTTTGACCGGCCGCCGCCATGATATTGGTCATACCGGGTGCTGCACCCATGCCGACAACGGCAGTAAGATTTTTGGCTTTAAATTGCTCGTTTAATTTCAGTTGTTCTTTAGTGACGTGAAAAAGACCACCAAGATCTATGTAGTGGCAACCGGCTTCCAGCGCCGCTTCCATTACATTGACGTTGTGATAGTAAGGTGTGGAATTAATTACTACCGAAGCTTTCGACAGTATCTTCACCATTATTGCTTTATTGGTAATGTCGGTAAAATCGCCGCGGACTCTAGGATTGTTGAGCGATGCCGCCAGTTCGTCGGCTTTATCGCGATCGTAGTCGGCAATGACCACGTCGATTTCAGGGTTAGCCAACAAGTCTTTGACGATCACCTGGCCCATGGCACCGGCGCCGCCAATTACCACTACGCGCGGGGCATGAGTGACGTCGACGTTGTCCTCTGCAGGATTTTCTTGCTTTTGCGACTTAATTAAGTCGGCAGCATCCTGCATCGCTTTTTTCAGTGCTTCCTGGAGAGACTCTGGAGTTTCAGGCATAGTGATACAGACCTTGTGCAGGGTTTTCGGCACTGATCTTATCGTAAATTCGAGCGTAAATTCGAGCGTAAATT
>JADYXQ010000153.1 GCA_021772135.1 Candidatus Obscuribacter sp. | reverse complement strand
TCTCTATAGTTGCCGTCTTTGTAGGCCAGGTAACCCTGGGCAAAAGGCACCAGCGCTTGTTTGCCATCGATCATATTGGCGGTATTAACGAGGTCGCGCGCTTTGCCCAACTGACCGCCAGTGACGTTACACATGGCTTCCAGCGCCAATAGCGCGCTTGTGGAATCGCTTACTCTAAGGTTATTAGCGTCTTCAATCAGACCATCAAGACATGCTTGATTGTCACCGTTCAAATACATAGCCAAAAGCTGCTTGTATCTGGCGGTGCTTGATTTAGGAAATTGCTCACAAAAGCGATTGAAAAATTGAGATGCTTCCTGATAAAAGCCCAAATTTAGCGCTTGATCGCCAATATCGATATATCCTTCAATGGGCACATCGGCGCTGTTCAGGAGTTGTTTAAACTGATTGTGTACGCCGCTGACATTACCAGCGCGGCTCATGGTTAAAAGCGTACTGACCCGCGCCTGTTTATTGGACGGGCTCAAACTAACGGCTTTGGCAGCCGCTTCTTGAGCTTTTGTGCCTTCGTTCAAACCGGCGTAAAGATCAGAAAGTGAAAGCCAGGCATCATAATTAGTGGGATCGATTGCCACCACTTTTTCAAATTCTGTTGCCGCTCCGGTGGTGTTGCCCATGGTCAGCATGGTCATGGCCGCTTGCAGGTGAGCCAGCATTGAGTCTGGAGCAATGGCAATGGCCTGCTTAGCCACAGCCAGCGCCTCATCTTTACTTTTAGGCAGGCGCATTAAAACAGTGTGCAAAATCAAGCGCAATTGCAGATTGTTGGGACACTTCTCCAACCATCCCCGCAGATACTCCGCCGCTTCCAGATTTTTTCCTTTAGCGAATAAACTGCTGCCCGTACTCAAGCAAGCAGGGCAACCAGGATTGTCTGGCTCTTTCGGCTTTTCCGCCTCAATATTCTCGCTGTTCTTTACTTTTTTTTTGGCCAGAGCTGGCGCTACCGGTAAAAGATTGGGTAGGAAAGCCAGCGTTAAGGCCAGCCCCAAAGCGCGGGCGCGGCGGTCTGGCGAAAGATGGCAGAAAAAATTCTTGATCACGCCTTATAGCATAGCCTAATTGGATCGTTATACTGAGTCAAAGGGGCAATTTTAGGTTGCAAGGGGATAATATTTTGAAGTTGGTCAGTAGTAAATTTATAAAAACGGCCCTGGCCCTCTCTATTTTTTGCTCGACCATGGCCTTCGGCGTGCCAGCTTTTGGTGCCGCCGGTGGTGACAGCGAGGCCCTGCAGAAAGGTAATCAGGCCTATTTAGCTAAGAAATATAGTGATGCCTCAGGGCTGGTTACTAGAGCTATTCTTAAACAGGGTGAAAGTGCTGCCGCTCTTAATTTGCTCGGAAAAATCTATCATCGACAGGGCAAGCTCGACGAGGCTCTGGCTCAGTATCAAAAAGCGCTGAAGCTAGACGAGAATTTTACCGAAGCCCGTTTCGACCTGGGAGTGGCCCTCTTTGATCAGGGGCAATACGCTCCGGCGGCGAAAGCCTTTGAACAAGCTCTCAGCCAGGCAAACAATAATAGTGAGTACCAATACAATCTGGCGATTGCGTTGGAGCGTCTTGGTCAACTGCGCCCGGCCACTGAAGGCTATGAGCGTGCCATTCAGTTAGACGATAAAAATGCCGCTGCCCATTATAGTTTGGCGCGTTTAATGGCGGCATCAGGCGACAATGACCGGGCCATACAAGAGTACCGGCTGGCCATCGCCGCCGAGCCTGACTTTCCTGAAGCGCACAATAATTTGGGCGTGGTCTACAGCAATTTGGGTAAATACCCTGAAGCCATCGCTTGTTTTCAACAAGCATTGAAAATCAACCCCGACAGCCCTGAGGCTCAACGCAACCTGGGCTACGCGCAAGCGCACACCAGCCTTGGTGTCACCTATTTAATTCAGGGCGATACAAAAAAGGCCTTAGACGAGTTTCGCAAGGCTTTGCACATTGACCCGCGTTATAGCGATGCTCATTATAATTTGGCTCTGCTTTTGCAAAAGCAAGGTCAACTGGCCGAGGCGGTTTCGCACTATCGCGAAGCGATCAAAGGCGACCCCAAATCGGCCATGGCCCATAATAATCTGGGGGTGGCTTTGATGCAAATGGGCAATAAAGATCAAGCTGAAATTGAATACAAAGAGGCTTTAAAAGTTAAGCCTGATTTTGCCGACGCCAAGCTCAATCTTGATGAATTGCAAAAAAGTCGGATGTAACGAGCATGTCTAAGAGAAAAAAACTTTTAAATTTGACTCGACTGGCGGGCCTGAGCTTATCACTGCCACTATCTATACTTTTGCCGGTAAACTGCGTCGGCTATGGCGCCGAGCCTAACCGTGCTGATCTATCCGGGGCACAGTCTCCCAAATATCAAGTCGACAAGCAATATTGTCGGCAGATTCTGGCCAAAGTAGACGGAAAAGTGCGCCGCGAATTTTACGATCTAAAAAAGGCAACTACAGTTTGGCCGGCGGCGCTGGCAAAAATGCGACCGGCCATCGAGGCCTCGAAAAGCATTCAGGAATTGGCTGACAACATCAATCAGGCTCTGGCGGAGCTGCACTCTAGCCACTGCCAGTTTACTACGGTCAATGACGATATCTTTTACTTCTTGCATTCTTTGATGGGTGATTTTCTACGTCAGGAGCATCATGTAAAGACTCCAAAAATAAACTTTACTGGTGCCATTACCGGTGGTGTCAATGCTAAATTCAATCAAATTCGCTATATTCTTGATTATTCTCCAGCCCAGAACGCCGGTCTTAAGATTGGAGATCAAATCATTTCGGTCAATGGACACCCTTATATAGGCCAACTTTCCTTCGCCGGTTGCGCAATGAAGGTAAATGACCTTGTGGTTAGGCGCGGTGAGAAAACGGTTAAAGCGCGCCTCGTAGTGCCATTGATTGAGAATTATGGTGAATATGTGCAAGCGATCAGAACAAGCGTTCGGTTCGAATCTACTGAGCATGGAAAGATTGCTTACATTCACTTCTGGTGCGGTGGCAGTAAGGCCCATGAACAATTTGAAGAAATCTTGAGTGGCGCCGATATTCACAATACAGCCGGTTTAATTCTCGATTTGCGTGATGGTTATGGCGCTGCCTACTTTGACGACCTGGATTTTTTCTACCGACCCGCTAAAGGTTATCCTCTGTTTGGAGGCCGGTTAAGAAAACGACTCTCGCCTTATTCATACATGTTTTACGATAAACCGGTGGTGGCCTTAATTAATGGTGGCGTGCGCAGCGGCAAAGAGTTAATGGCTTACAGCCTAAAAGCAACGGGGAGGGCGCGGCTTGTGGGTGAAAAAACTGCTGGCTCTGTAGTCGGGGGGCGACTCTTTCCCCTGGACGACCGCACCGCCCTGTACCTGGCGGTCTCCGGCCCTGACCCTAATGGCCTCAATTTAGAAGCAGTGGGCGTGACACCAGATGTGGACGTGCCGATATCGCTGGTTCAGCGAGGTCAAAAAGACTTGCAGTTAGAAAAAGCAAAAGAACTTTTGCAGAAGACAATTATGGAGCGGTCAGGGCCTTAATAAAGTCTGCTTGCAGAATTGGGTAGCTCACTGCCTGAATGGTTTTGGTAGAGGTATAAACCGGCGTCGCATCAGTGGTGTGCGGCGGGTGATTGTCGCCACGTACTACAATTGCCACATATTTTTTGATCTTGTTATTCAAGTCATTTTCCTTCCATGTTGAAGCAAAATGTTTAACGGCGATGTCGCCGGCAATTTCTTCGGGATTGTCTAGAGGCACGACTGCTGCCTTGCTTTTCTCCTGTTCGCCATTTTTGTGACGGTCACTAAATACGGTGCTGACACCGAGCTTATCTGAGGTGTAAATAGACACTTTTATATTGCTGCAATGATCGAACTTAGCGTTGGTTGAGAAGTCATTGCCCACCAGAGCGGGTAGCAGTGTGCCGTTGAGCCAGGCGATACGATCGCCGTATTGCGGCTTAATCTGTGGATGATTTTGCAGATAACGCTTAAGATATTCGTTCAGCTTTAACTCAGTAAATTTGATATTTTTCGCATCGGCAAACTGATAGCCTTCTCCACCTTTAAAAGAATAATCGGTCATGCCAATGCGATAGCTGGCTGCGGGGTCAACCTCTTGCCATTGGCCGTCTTTCTCTACCAGCATATAGATGATGCGATCGCCCATTTTTCGCTCACTGTCATAGGCAAATTTCATGCCGTGCACATCTAAAAACTTGCCACCGGTAGATCCGGCTACGCTGTGTTCAAGAGTTTTTTTAAGGCGATCGCCTGTGACGTCAGCAAAAACAAGATGGTTTTCGAAAGGCAATAATTCTTCTATTTTTTCTAAAGTGACATTGCCCTGTTCGATGCGTGAGCGAATGCCGCCGCGATTTTCAAATGTTATTTGCGCGCCATCGGCTTTGCCCGCTTCATAGAATGAATCACAAATTAGACCGCCTAAGGCCGAGTCAGTTTTCATGCCGCGAAAATTATTGTCAAAATCTTTGCTGGCAAAACTTACTACCTCTTTCAAAGTTTTGAGCGGTTCACCTTTGCGTTCCAAATATTCTTTTATATCTTTGTCTTCGGGAATTTCTTTGGTTATGGGCAGCAATTCATAATGAGTGGCGGCAACATTTACCGCCCCGTGAGTGTCAAAAACCAGGTTCAATTTTCCGAGATTGCGGCCGTAGTTGCCGGTCTGCACAATCACAGTATGGCTGCCGTCATCATGGGTGACTATCACTGCTGCGGCAAGACGAGTATGACTGTGGCCGCCGATGATGGCATCGATTTGAGGAATTTCAGCAGCCAAAATTTTATCGGTTTCAAGACCGCAGTGAGTAACGAGCACGATTTTATCCACGCCCTGGGTAGCGATTTTATCTACTTCGTCTTTTATTGGGCTGAGCCAGCTGAGATCGTCTCTACTGTCAGGTTTAAGTGGTCGACCTCGTTTCAAGTTTACGCCGTCACGGTTAAGCGAAAGTGTTTCAATGTCGGGAGTAATGGCGCCAATGAAAGCCACTTTTTGCCCGCCGATGTTCTTAATTACTGCGGGCTTGAGAATTTTTTGCAGTGATGGCAAAGCCGTGGCATCGAGATTGCAATTAAGCACGTCGAACTTTGCCCGCGCCAACTGGTCGGCCAGATTAATACCGCCTTCGTCAAATTCATGGTTGCCGATTGTATAAACGTCGTAGCCGATTAAATTAAGCAGTTCCACTTCCACCTCGCCCCGATAGCGGGTGAAGAAGGCCGTTCCCTGAAAAATGTCGCCGGCGTCGGCCACTATGGTATGGCCACTGTTTTCCTTGCGCAGCTGACGCACTAAATGGCCCAACCTGGCCATACCGCCCACTATTTTGCCCCTGTCTTGGAATGGCTGATCGTGGGCATGAATGTCATTAGTATGTAATATTGTCAAAGAGAAGGGTTTGGTCTCTTTATCAGCCAGGGCCTGGGGTAAAGAGGCCGCGAGGAGTATGCCAATGAGGCCAGTAAAAATTGACAAAGCCGCCACCGTAAGGTTTTTCTTTAACTTGTCAGCTGGCCTGGCGATTTTATTTGTCTCAGTCATGGCGTTACCCCTTTCTTCTGTATACGCTCAAATGGGTCAAAAAGTTCGAAGTCTGAGCTGCGAATTTGTACCCGAGGGTGAATGCCCCGTAGAAATGGCATCGATGCGTTGTGAACTCGACCTCGATCCCTTTGACGCACCGATGTCTTCGCGCATTTATGCAGACTACAAGAATATTGGTCAACGTTCTATCACTGCTGTCAAGTTCAGAGTGCGTTTCGTTGACGCCGAAGGAGTGGAAAGGGGAACCTTTCACGCTGTGGACAGCGCCTTTGTTGCCGCCGGCGGCACAAAAGGCCATAAATGGAAAAGAGATTTTACCCTTGATCCGCGCGTTGTAGCGATGAAGGTTAGAGTCTTGCAAGTCAAGTATTCAGAAGGCAGCGACTGGACCAGCGTGAAAATGCAAGAACTGGCCAAACCAGGGGTTGCCGCCCCGGCGGCTGAGGGCAGTGCGCCCGCGCCCTGATCGCAAGTGAAGTGCTGGACGGCTTAAATACTTCAATGTTTCATTACTCAAGGCCTCAATGCCACCCCGGGTGGTGCCAGCCTTTTTCTCAATTTATCGGTCGTTGCAGCATCATTTTTAGTGGCAGTTTCTGATAAAGCAATTTGTGTAACGTCCTAATAAATTCATGTATCTAGCCAGCCATGAGCTTTCTGCCAGTTGTATTGCCGAACTGATATTTACTGGTGTTGTATTGTATATCCACTGCTTAAAATTGAATATTTCTCTCTATGGGAGGTTCGGATATGGCTCACGCCCGGGAGCCGATCACGACGATCCTTGCCATGGTTGTGGTTGCGCTCGCATGTTTTGTGGTCGCAAAGGCAACCTGGCAAGTACTGCTTCTTGCTTTTGTCGTTGTGTGTTTCGGTTGTTGTCTCTATAAATTGATTGAAAAGGATGGTCGCTCCCATAGCGAATTGATGCCAAGAACAGGAGAGAGCCTTGCACCTCAAGATTCCCTCAGTCGTATGGCACGTCGTTAGTAAAATTGCTTTGGCACCACATTTAGTACCAAATTTCGCCGCTACCCAGTCTGTTTCTGCGGGGCGAAGGTTGAGCTACAAAAGTGCAAAAGCAGCAGCTTAACCAAATTGTTGATTGCTGTAAAGAGCTACTGATCGTCAGTAGCTCTTCTTTCGTCATTATCTGAGTCAAATAGGGAAAAATAGTGGTCTAGTGTTATAGATTCACATATAGGAAGACCTGGGTTTGGAGTATTTGAATGGAGCCTGGTAGCAGCGGAGAAATCCTGATTGTCGACGACGACCAAGCCTTTCGTGCTTTTGTGTCGGCTTTGCTGACCCGGCGCGGCTTTAAGGTGTGGGAAGCGCGCTCTGTTCGCGACGGTGAGCAAATTTTGAGTGCCTGTCGGCCACGATTGATCATTGTTGATTACCAGTTGCCTGACATGGACGGCGTCACCTGGATTGGCAAATTGCGCACCGACGGAAACGACGTGCCTATCGCTTTTATTACAGGCCACTGGTGTGATCACAGCACATTTAATTGGTTACGCAACATTCTCAAGGTCTCCATGGTTTTGCAAAAACCGGTGGATCCCGAAATTTTCGTCGAGTCAATCGACAGCATTCTGCCCATGTCGCAATATCAGCCGCCAGACAGAACAAATGTGGCGGAGGCAGTGGATCATGTATCGATTATTGACCGTGAAATTGAAAGCATTCTAAAAAAGTTTCCCCAATCTAATCTGCTGAGCGGCGAACTGGCCAAACTGGGAGACCTGGAAACCCAACCTGAATCTGTGCTTTTCGGCAAGCTTACCCACCTGCGCAATATGTTGGACGTGGAAGATTCGCTGCGGGTGGCCAGGGCCAGTTATCTCAGCCAGTTGGCTTCAATCTGGGCGAATTTAACCGTATTGTTGCGCTCTCTCAAAGAAGATCCATTTAACGCCACCGCGGTGCAAGAGGTGCTGGCATCTACTCACAAGGTCAAGGGCACAGCTGGCTCGTTTCAGTTAACCACAATTGGCAAATGCGCCGAACGTCTGGAAAATATTACCCGCGCCCACGACCCTCACGCTACTGAAACCGAGTCTGAAATCATCTGGTCTGAAGTATTTCGGGTTCTTGCTGACGGTGAACTGGCTATAATTGAGGCCCAGGAGCTTTATGCTGGCGATCTTTTAGCTACAGTGGAACAACGGGCCCGGCTCATGGCCGTCACTGACGCTGAAGGGGCGGATCAACTGAGCTCTTATCAAAATTGCGGTGATCTGTCCATTGCCACCAGCCACGCGTCGGCTCTGACCAGTCTAGGCCGGGCGAATTTTGATGCTGTAATTATCGCCGAACCTTTTGCCAGTGCGCCTGATTTACTCAGCTTCTGCCGTGATTTGCGCCTGGCGTCGGCTAATCCGGCGCTGCCACTACTGATGGTGTCAGATCGCTTTGCCACTGTAGCATCGGAGACACTTACTCCTGACAAAATCAGTTATGCCGGTTTTTCAGAGGTTTTTCCGCTCCATCCCGATGAAGCAGTTTTAGCGGAAATCGTTGCTGAAATGGTTGACTATAGTCTCAAAAGTAAACCGAGAGTGCTGGTAGTAGATGACGACCGGGCACTAACAGATTTCATCGCACGCATTTTATTTCTTCAAGGCTTTAGTGTTGAAACCTTGAACGAACCCATTCATATAATTGAGACTCTGAGCCGTTTTGAGCCTGAGGTGGTGGTGCTCGATGTGATCATGCCCGGTCTGAGCGGTTATGACGTCTGCCGAGAGATTCGTAAGCATGAGCGCTGGCGTGATTTGCCGGTGCTTTTCTCGACGGCCAAAAGCAATCAAGAAGGCCGAGTATTAGCTTTTCGTGCCGGTGGCGATGATTTAATCAGCAAACCGGTTTTAAAAGAAGAGTTGATTGCCAGAGTCACTTCTTATTCGGAACGTACTAGATTGCGGGGTAACCGTGTTGATAGCGATCAACTCACCAAGCTGCTTTCACGGCAGGGCCTGACGGTAGAAGCAGAAAAAAGAATGAGCGAATGTATTGCACTGGAAATACCATTTACCCTGGCATTTATTTCTGTTGATGCTTTTGATGAAGTCAATAAAGCTTTCGGAATGATTGCAGCAGAGTCAGTTCTGGCCTCTCTTGGATCATTGATTCGCGGGCGTTTCGAGCCTTCTGTGATTAAGGGTCGTTGGGCCGAACGTGTCTTTGCCCTGGCCTTCACCGATTTGGCCATTGAGCAGGCGGAGCAGCTAATACGATTGCTCAACCAGGAATTTTCCGATCTCGAATTCAATGCCGAGGATGGCGCCACTTTCAGAGTTTCTGTCACCGTCGGTTTTGCCGGCGCTCCCGCTCAAGGGGTAACATTTAATCAGGTGAGGGAAGCTGCCGCGGAAAATCTTCTGGCACTGATGAGGGAAAAGTCCACGGCATGATTTCTACAGAAAATAAGACGGTTTTGCTGGTGGAAGATGATGACCATATTCGCATGATCGTCAAAACCAGTCTCTCAAAATTGACAAAGTGGACCATCGAAGAAGCCCGAGATGGCTTCGAGGGGCTTGAAGCAGCGGCGAAATCAATGCCCGACTTTATTTTGATGGATGTGATGATGCCTGGCATGGACGGCGTCACTACTCTCGCCAGTTTGAAAAAAAATGAAAAGTTGAAAGATATTCCTGTAATTTTCATGACTGCTAAGGTGCAACAAGAAGAAATTGATGATTACATCAAGCTCGGTGCTTGGGGCGTGATTACTAAACCAATTGATCCAATGACTTTGCCGCAGACAATCACGGCAATTTTTGCCACTAGATCAGCTGCTGATGGCTAAGGCGCCTGAGGTGGCTGCTGCTTCAAAGACCCTGACGCCGTTGCGAACATCCCGGTTTGCCGCTCAATCTGTAGTGGTAGCGCTTTCATTTATGCTTTTAATTTTTGTTTGCTTCTCTTTATTTACTTTCAATCAGCAGTCGACAATGATTAGCTATCGCTCGCTTTTGCTGCAAAGCTATCACCGAGTCAGCAACCTCGATACGATACTCAGTTTGCTGCAAGAGGCTGAAGCTGGTCAACGCGGCTATTTGCTCAGTCATGAAGAGAAATACCTGGATAACTTTGAAAAGGCCACTAGCGAATTGCCGGGTGTTTTCAAAAAGCTGCTTTCCGACAGTGCGTTCAAAGGTGTGGACCGCTCAGAGCTGCAACGCGTTCAGCAATTGAGCGTCTCTAAGGTCGACGAATTGAAGCGGACCATTGAATTGGAACGCGCAGGCAGCACGCCGTCGGCCCGTGAGGTTTTTAAAAGTGGTGTCGGCCGGGCCACCATGCTCGATATTCGCAGCGCTATAACTTTCTTGAATGCACGAGGAATGGCTGAGCGGACCTTGATAGAACGACATTTGCGGGATTTTACAACAAGATCCACCGCTGCCACTACTGTAGTTTTAATTGTCGCTGTGGTGGCGCTTTTTTGTTTTGCTGCCATTGTGGTGCGCCTCTTTGCCGCCAATCTCAATAATACGGGGCGCTCGCTGGCTGACGCCCTGGAGATAACTCGGGCGCGGGATCGCTTAGACACAGTGCTAACGAGTATGGATGAAGGTCTGCTTTTAATTGATACTACTAGTAGCGTCACTTTCGCCAATCAGTCGGCAGAAGAACTCTTTGGTGTTAAGCAAGAACAATTAATCGGCAAGAGCTTTCATCAGCTCTTCGCCGGTACCACCAGTCGGGAGTTAAGCGAATATCTAAGTCTTGACAGTGTTTTTGAAAAAAAGAACAATTTGCGCCATCTTGAATTGCAGCTTGTCCGTGAAGGTCAAAAATCACTCTCCGTAAGCGCTACAGCTTCACCGCTGCTGCAAGATGATGTGGCAACCGGTGCGGTTTTAACTTTTTTCGATACCACCGCGCAAGTTGAAAGCGAAAAAAGACTACAGGCACAATTTGAAATTACAAAAATTTTGGCCAGACAATTACCGGTGGAGAATACGGCGCGCAAAATTATTGAGCTCATCTGCGAACAATTTGACTGGAGTACCGGCGTCGCTTTTGTATTGAATGACGAGGAAACCAGATTACTACCGTTAGCCTTTGCCGGAAGTACCGAGACCGAGCGTTTCGGTAATGCTATTTCAGGCGTGCAGGTTGATCGAGGCCAGTGCCTGGCCGGCAGAGTATGGCAAACCGAGCTACCAATCTGGGAAGAAGACCTCTGTGCCACTGATAATTTCACTCTGAAAGAACAAGGAGAACTGGACGGCATTCACGCCGCAATCGGCGTGCCTTTCTTTTCTCGGCAAAAATTTTATGGCGTTTTGATTTTCTATGCTAGAGAAGTAAGAGAAAAAGACCAATCGCGATTAGTGATGCTGAGCGCCATCTGCGCCCAATTGGGCCAGTATCTGGAAATTAGTGACGCCAGGCAAATGTTGATTGCCAACGAACGCAAATTCAGGGCTATTTTCGACAAACAGTTTGAGCTTATCGGACTGCTTAGCGTCGACGGAAAAGTTATTGATGCCAATTTAGCTGCCCTTAGAATGGGGGGCACCACTATCGACCAGGTGCAAGGCCAGGATTTCTGGAAAGGCCCCTGGTGGGCCCATAGCGAGGCCGCTCAGGAAAGAGTAAAGCAGAGCATAGCAAAAGCCGCCCAAGGTGAATTTGATCGCTTTGAGACTGAACACTTTGCCGGTGACCAGCCCGTATACATCGATTTTTCTATGCAACCTTTGCTTGACGACGAGGGCAAAGTTGTGATGTTGATTCCGGAAGGAAGAGATATTACATCGCTCAAATTGGCTCAGGAGAAACTGGCTGAAAGCGAAGCCATGTTTCGGCGCCTGACCGAGAACGTTAAAGCGATTTTCTGGATTTCAACTCTGGACGGCAAAATACTTTATCTGAGCCCTGCCTATGAACTCATTACTGCCGGCAAGGTTGATGCCATATTAGCCGATTCCGAATTATTCTTCGCGGCTGTGCGCGAAGAAGATACTGGATTTCTACGAGACCTTCTGAAAAATCCATCAGGGGTCGAAGTGCAATTTCGGCTGGTGAGAGCCGAGCAAAATGACGTCTGGATCTCTGCACGTTCATTCCCCATTTTTGATCATGCCGGTCAGATCATTCAAATATGCGGAGTGGCCGAAGATATTAGTGATCGCAAACAGGCAGAAAAGAGAGTGAGCGAATTTTATTCAACTGTTTCGCACGAATTGCGCAGTCCGCTTACTTCAATCAGAGGCTCACTCGGTTTAATTGAAGGCGGCCTGGTGGGCGACGTCAGCGAAGAAGCCGGCACGTTCATAAACATCGCCAGAGTGGAGTCTGATAGACTGATTCGCATGATCAATTCAATTTTGGATCTCGACAAAATTGAGGCCGGCAAACTCGAGTTGAAAATGCAAGAAACCGTTCCGGATGACCTGGTCGGCGCAACCCTGGATAACCTTCAAGGCATGACTATTGACGCCGGTGTCACTCTTAAGAAAGGTGCAAATTGCACTGAGTCAATTAAGCTTGACCGCGATCGCATCACTCAGGTTTTAACTAATTTAATTTCGAACAGTATCAAGTTTTCGCCAAAAAATTCTGTCATTACTGTGAGTAGTGAAAAGAGAGGAAGTTCAGTCCGCTTTTCTATCAGCGATCAAGGAGCGGGTATTAAAGCTCAGGACCTCCCCAAACTTTTCGGCAAGTTCAAACAGCTCGATTCGTCTGACAGCCGCTCGCATGGTGGCACAGGGCTCGGGCTTGCTATTTCCAAGGCTCTGGTAGAGCAGCATGGGGGCACCATTGGGGTAGATAGCGAAGTCGGTAAAGGCTCGACTTTCTGGTTCGAATTACCGACAAAAAGTGCCACCAAGGGTACTTAGTTTTTGGGTGTTTTTTGTCGGCTTCAGGCTAAGGCCGCTCCGTACTAACTGGAGCTTTAGTTGGCTTTAGTTTTGCTCCAATTTTGTTGGCAAAGAGATGAAGTTCTTCCAGTTTAAGGGCATAGCAAAAACCTACATACAACAAAATCCCGGCACTGCTGGCGATACCAATTTTCAGAGCGGCCAAAATCGTCAATGCGTGTGGCGCAATCAAAAAGTGGGCGAAAAATCGCTGGTTGATAAAACTATCAGGAATTATATTGACCAGATTGAAAGCTGAGAAACCGCAGAGAAGCGAACCGAGAAACATTACTAAAACCGGTTTTACCATTGAATAGCTGCCGAGTTTGCCAATCTTTTTGCGCAGAAAATAGAACAACCAACACAAATTGATAATGGTCATCAGTGTAGTAGCGAATGCGATTCCTGCTGTTCCATAATGCCACTGCGTCACAAAGAGCCAGTCAAGGAAATATTTGATGGCGATCGCCATAACACCGATGCGAAAAGGAGTTTGGCTGTCTTCAAAGCCATAGAAAACTCGGGTGAGCAGATCGCGGGCGACGTAAAAGAAAATCATCGGCACTAATATTATCAGTACAGAGAGCACCATCTCAGTATTATGGGCGGTGAACTCGCCGCGTTGAAAGAGCAGTTGAATTATTTGCCTGCCTTCTACTAAAAGCAGCGCCGACATGGGCAGAGCAAGAAACCACATAAGTGTTAGCGCTTGTCGTAATTTATTTTTGAGGCCATCGATTTTTCCGGACAGAACTTGTTCCCTGAAAATTGGTCCAATAGGCACCAGCATGGCTGTGACTAAAATACCCAAAGGCAGCTGTACCAGTCTGTTGGCATTGCAGATGGCTGACCAGTCTCCGGCTTCCAGATTTGATGCAAAGGCTTGATCCACGTATCCAATCAAAGTGCCGATAGAAGTACTGACGGTTAAAGGCAAAACCATAACCAGATACTCTTTCATGCCCGGTTGCAATTTTCTAAAGATGTCGCTGAATAACTGCGGTTTTGCTTTTAAGATGCCGGGCAACTGTACAAGTAATTGGCCGATACCGCCAACCAGAGTGCCCATGGCCAGAGCGGAGCCGTGGTCGGTATGGGGCCACAAGATAAAAGCGATGATGGCCGCTGATGCGAAAGCCGGTGCAATGGATGGCCAGAAGTGTTCGTTATAAGTGTTTGAGATGCCGCAGCCGATGCCCACTAGAGACGAGACGAAAATTAGTGGCGACATGATGCGCAACTGTTTGACTATCTCTACCCAGCGTTCGTGAGTGGTATAAAGTTCGTTGCCTTTGACCTCGCCGTTGGCCAGACAATGGGCTAAGTATGGTGCCAGAAGATAAACAACCAGTGACAGCAAAGCCATCAACAAACCGGTCCAGACCATAATCTGCATTACCAGTTTGCTCGAGTCGGCGTCGGTTTTGCGCGGCAAAAGCGTGGTCATCGTAGCCGAATGAAAAGGGCCGCCCTGACCGCCAAAGAGCACGAGGATGGTGCCGGTTATGGAGTAAGCGTAGTTGTAGGCATCTTGCACCAGGCCAAGGCCCAGAGCCTTATTGATAATAATGTCGCGAGCGAGGCCGGCGAATTTAGAAAAGAGAGTAAAGAGGGCAACCATAGAAAAGGTTTTGGCCAGTCCTGGCGCTGCTTTTTCCACGAGAACTTCGGAAGCAATATTTTCTTCAGACTCGGCGTCAGCGTCCGACACTGACCGGCTCTTTTGCCATGCCGCCCAGTTCAGCGGCATACTTGACTGATGGTGGCACCACTGGTGCAATCTTTTTGTTCTTGTCACCAGGCACGGTGATATAGTCTGGCGAAATGTTGAGGTAGCGAGCCGCTTCCATACCGACAGCGTTGAATACTGGGCCGGCCACGGTGTTGCCCCAGCGGCCGTCTGATTGCGGGCTGTCAATTACAGCGATGCAAGTAATCTGAGGATTGCTGGCTGGTAAGAAGCCTACAAATGAAGCAATAGTTTGACCGGCCATGTAGCCGCGGCCATTAGCCGTCACTTTTTGCGCTGTGCCTGTTTTGCCAGCCACTCTATAACCAGGAATTTGACCGGCTATCTGGGTGCCTTCGTAGATATTTTCAGCCAGCAGTTTTGATACCAGCTTTGCTACTTCAGGAGCTACCGCTCTGTGTTTCTTTGGCTCGGTCCATTTTTCAGTGACACCACTGGTAGGGTCGTAAACTCTTTTGATTAAATGCGGTTGAATCCAGACACCGTTGTTAGCAACGGCGCTGACTGCGGCCACTAACTGCAAAGGAGTAACTGCGATGGCGCCCTGACCGAAACCGGTGGTAGCGGCATCAATGGGTGTCCAATATTTGGCCGGCGTGAGCAAACCGCGCGACTCACCGGGCAATTCCACACCGGTACGTTTGCCGATGCCGAAATCACCTAATTTGGCATGAAACTGTTTAGGCGTCATGGCCATGCCGATCATGGCCGAAGCAATGTTGGAGGAGTGGATGAACAAGCCTTTTAAATCAAGGGTGCCATGGCCGCCGTCGTGGTTACGAATCGTGCGGTTGCCGATGGTGAGTGAGCCACCATCGTAAAACGTAGATGTAGGCTTGATGGCGCCAGTGTCTAAACCAGAGCAGACGGTGATAATTTTGAAGGTGGAACCAGGTTGATAGACATCTACCATGGACCAGTTTTTCAAAATTTCGTAAGGGTATTTGTTGTAGTGATTAGGATCGAAACTGGGGTAGTTCGCCCAGGCCAAGATTTCACCGTTATTAGGATCGGCCAGAATCACCGCACCTTTTAAAGCGTGAGAATGCTTGCACATCGCGAACAGTTCTTTTTCGGCCAGATGCTGTAAATAATTGTCGATAGTCAGTTCGACGTGGCGTCCTAATGGCGGTGTAATGTCCCATGAGGGCTCACGTTCAGGCACGATGATTGGATGGCCCTTGCCGTCTAATTGAGGCTTGGGAATGACACCGGTATTGGTGAGCATATCGTGTTCGGCCTGCTCTACTCCGCCCTGACCATGAAATTCAGCGTCGGTGAAACCAAGCAAATGCGCAGCCATAGCGCCTTCAGGATATTGTCTGAAAGGTCTAGGCACAATATCAATGCCGGCCCAGTTCAAAGATTGCAGAGCGTCGGCGGTTTCTCTATCAAGGTGTTTAGCCAGGGTGACTACCGGATAGCCCTGATTGAGAAGCTTGGAAATTTTGTCTACAGGCTCTTTGACGATAGCAGCGAGCTTGGTGGCTGCTTCGTCGCGATCTGCCTTGAGCAATTTGACGTGCACATATATATCGTAGCGAGTGGTATCAATTGCCAGCGGCAATCCGCGCCGGTCTGTAATCGCACCACGGTGCACCAGCATGTTGTGCTGTTGCCTCTGGGTTTGAGCCTTTTGCGTCAGCTTGCTGCCTTGATCGATTTGCAGATAATACAAACGAGCTATAACGGCCAGGGCACAGAGTCCTAGAATGACCTGGCAGAAACGCAAACGCCACAGAGGAGATTTTGGATGGCGCTTAATGCGTCCTCTCGTTCTTGGTGCTCTTGCTGGTCTCTCGGTTAAGTCTCTGGGCAATCCCTTCTACCTATGTGTCGTTCCGCGATCAATTTAAGGTATATCCGTCGGATAGCCTTTGCTTTTATTTACAAGAAAACAGCTGAAAATGTGCTCTGGTTAATCAGTTGTCAGCGGCTAATGCCGTTATTCTAATACCCGGACAGCAAAGGAAGTTGATGTCTGGCTGGTTTAAAGGGATTAAGTTTTGGAGCATTTACTTCTTTGACAATCTTGACTTCTTCGGGAACCCGCAAACCGGTACTGCCAGTGACACTATTTTGAATGTCCTGGTAGGAGACCCGTTTGAGCAGGTTCGATGATTGTTCAGAATTCTGTTCACTGAGGCGGCGCACTTGGTCTTGCACTTTGCTGACCTTGCTTGAAGCGTCAACATCCATGCCATAACCGAGAATGGCTAATCCGCACAGGGCGATTAAACCGGCTTGAAGCGTTCTATTTACACGCACAAGCAATGGCGCCCTGCGTGTTTTTCTCTGCGGGCTCTCAATCGGAACCAGGTGTGGTCTTTGGGCCGGAGCCGGGGTTGAGCGCACAGGGCGGCTCAAATTGTCGTTTTGATTAATATTGCCGAAAGCTACAGGATAAGTAGTTGTGGTTTGCAGGTTTTCTACAAGGGCTACTCTGGCAGTCGACACTCTTGCGGCCGAATTCAAATCATTCTGTGATTTGCCGTATGCGAAGCTCACGGGTTGGTCTTCGTTAACGCGGCGGCGCGATAGAGTGTTCACCATATATACTCCTAAATCAGCTTTTGAGCTGCACGTAGTTTAGCACTACGACTCCTGGTGTTGGCAAGCAATTCATCATCACTAGCAGTAATTGGTTTACGTGTAATTATCAGTACTTCGCACTCTTTCTGACAGGTGCAAACAGGGGCTCTGGGCGGGCAAACGCATGATGCCGCGGCCGTTCTAAAGAATTGCTTAACGATGCGATCTTCTAAACTGTGAAATGTAATTACTACTAATCTTGCCCCTGGCTTCAGAATACTTAATGACTCTCGCAAGAAATCTTCAAGACTCTCAAGCTCCTCATTAACAGCCATTCTTATTGCTTGAAAGGTTCTGGTAGCCGGATGTATATAGCCACCACCAGCAGAGCCGAAACTTTTTTTGCCATTTTTTTTATCAGAACTTCGAGGCAGGCAGCGAGCCACAATTTCGGCCAAATGCAGAGTGGTATCAATAGGCCTATTTGCTGCTATGCGATTGGCTATCTTGCGGCTATGCCTTTCCTCTCCGTATTTGTAAATGATGTCTGCCAGTGCACCTTCAGGCCATTGGTTGACTATATGCCAGGCTGAATTGGCTTCGCTGCGATCCATGCGCATATCTAAAGGGCCCGCTTTTTGAAAACTGAAGCCCCTCTCGCCCTGATCTAATTGCATAGATGACACACCCAAGTCAGCTAGTATGCCACCATCTACGGTATTAACATCATATTGCGCCAATGCTTCTTTTAGATATCTAAAGTTGGAGTGCACCATGGTGGCACGGTCGCTAAAACTTTCTCGCAGTTTGTCAAGGCTCGTCTGATCTCGATCAAAGGCGAAGAGTTTGCTCTTTCCTTGAGTAATTTTATCGATGGCGGCCAGGTGTCCGCCAGCGCCGGCGGTGGCATCGACATATGTAAGCCCGGGTCTCACATCTAATGCTTCAATCACTTCTTGAAGAAGCACGGGGATATGCGCCCGTTCTTCCAGGTCCTGGTCAGTTTGACCATTCAATATAGATTCACTCGATTAATTACGAAATATGGGGGCTCTTGCTGGCTCTTTCTTTGCGCTTCGCAACAATATCGAAGTCACCGCAAACAAAGTATATCAACATCGAAACCGCAAGCAGTGCCCCTGACGCAGCCAGCATTGGGTTGAGCCAATGAAGCCATTGAGGTGCAACGTTTACGGCCATGGCCAAATACGCGGCGCAAACCGACATCAATGAAACGAGTACGATAGTCAAAATTTGTCTTGTGCTGGCTGTGGTGGCAGCCCAGTGCCATCTAAGTCCATCCCACCAGAATGTCGGGGCGATTTTCATGCCCATGCGGTTGGCTGGATAGAGCATTCTTCCGCCATGTAGAGCGACAAAGCCTCTTTCACATGACGTGCATTTCAAAGTCTCTGTGATACCAAAAGCTTCTAGCATGCCACAACTGCATCTAGGGCAGGGATACGATTGATTGGTGGCGATGATTTGCTGGCGAAATGAGAGATTTTGGTAGGAAGAATGGAACATCTGAACATCCCCATGATCGGCTTTGATATACATATGGTTAAGTGCGCAAGCAAACGAATGCGCGCCAGAAATCCGCCGGCGTCGTACCCCACCGCGGTCCTTCTGAAAAGCAAGAGAACCAAAATCCCCTGTATATGATTGATACCCGCTAGAAGGCTTCCCCTCTACAGGTCATAAACAAAAATTGCAAATTTAATAATTGACTGTTGCGGTAGATGCTACAAGTGGCTCAAGAGAAATATGGATCGCGCCGGCTGGCTCCCAATGCACCCACAGCCAGAAGCAATCTGAAATTGGCGGCGTAATCTTCGCTATTAAGGCTGCCTGTACGCGCTGAAAGTCGTTTGACGTGAGGAATGAGGTCAGCGGCGTCGGCCATAGAAGGGTCGAAGAATGTTATTTCAATTTCGGCGGCAGCGCCTTTGACTTGAAATAACTGCCAGTGGGCTTTGTTTTCGGCAGCTTCGTGGGCTTTCACCTTCAATAATTTGAGATTTTCTTGATGAGGATTGAACAC
>JADYXQ010000152.1 GCA_021772135.1 Candidatus Obscuribacter sp. | reverse complement strand
GGGTTGTGCGTTTTTCGTTTAGCGATAACGGTGAATTCGCAGTTGCTCACGAGGACACTTTGGCTCTTGATTTTGTCGACAGAAGCACAATCGAAGACCGTCAAGTGACTAGCCATCTACTTCACGATGGCCGCATAATTTTTGCCTTTAGTGAGAAGTTTACTGGCGATGGTAAGTGGGGCAAGCACAATTATGTCATTGCCTACAATATAGAGAAAGCAATTTGGGAAATTGGGTATAGCCGTTCATCGACTGGTGACATTAAATTCAAACCGTGGTCATCAGCCCTGGGGAGCCGGCAAGAGCTATCGATATCCTCCGGTGAACTGGAGCTATTTTTGCAAAATGGCCAACTGAAAGTAGGCATTGATAATACTTGTTATCACCTCGATGATTGGACTAAAAACACTGATTTCACCTTAGTGGCACCAAATGCAGAGGCACGATCTGCAAGGTTGCAGCGCCAGGGAACAATTTTTATTACTGAGATTTGGAGTGGTAAAGCGCCCAATTTGCCGGATTATGGGCTACCCATTCCGTTGATAGATAGTGATACCAAAATAAAGGCCTGCATTTGTGGAGTTCCTTGTTCGGTTGCTTTTGAGAATATTCGTGAGTTAGTGCTGCGTTACTTTGAAGAGTTGCATCTCCTTGATGATTTGTGCTACCCGGCACAAATCATCCACCGAGAAGGAGACCAAACGAAGCTACCGCTCATCCAGACTTTGAGCAAAGAAGAAAAGGGTGTTCCTCTTACAGGTAAGTTGAGTGATCTACTACTTTCGCACCCGGCTGCACCTGTGGCCCCACCGAGATACCGGCTCATTCCAGCTGTTAGATATTCAGACTCTGTTCTAGTGCGAAATCAGTCAGGTTTGGCTACAGCTGCTTTGGCTATTGATGTGTTGAGGCGAACCAGTTGCATTCTTTTTGTTCCGTTGCCTGACCTTGTTCAATAAGGTCTTACGACCTCAAGGACAAGAACGCCGTCAAATGAATCTATGAACTTTGAAAAATTCCTCGAACCACCGCGGCGAGCATACGTGATTTAATTGTAGTCATCAATGATTCAGACAATAAGTGAGTAACCGATGTCCAACGTTAAGCAATACGAGCTTACCGAAGAGGAGGAGGCGCTTGTGCTCGCTGCATTGAAGCGCATGCTTGTTCGCGGTCGCTACAGCCGAGTACCTGGCGCAAAGCTTGTTGACTTTCAACTACTGGTAGCGAAGTTTAGTAACAAGAGATTGGTCAGAGTTGGTCGAAAGAATGTGTTGCTAGACATGGAAGAAGTTAAGAAGAGACCGCCTGAGCAGTGGTAGACAGCGTGAACAGCGCAAGCTTGCCCAGCCAGCCTGATACCATGTGTGGTGCCTTCTGCGTCTAGCGCGAAATCGTCGCGGCGCTAGTGATAAAAGCGCAATAAATTATGCTCGCGATCAACTTTATATCGCCAGCCTTCCATAAGGTCTTGACCCAGGGCACAACCACCGTGACCGCCGATCAAGACAGGAAATCCTTCCCTCACCATGCCGCCAATTCTTATAGTCACGTAGGCTCGTTGCATTGTGATATCGCCGCCCACTCCTGACATGTGAGCTACTTCGCCGCTGGGCTGTATGCCAAGGCGGGCGGCATCACTGACGCCGATAATCGTATTGGCGGCGCCTGTGTCGATGAAAGCTCGCGCTGCCTGGCTATTCATGGTGAACGATATATAGTCGTCTTTGCCTATTTTCGTCAACGGAATATCGTACATCGGGTTGATATCACTAGTTTTGACGGCAAGTGTCTTTTTTAAATCAACGCGGCAGCCTTTGTCATCTATTTCGTATTGATAGCCCTTAACAAAGTCTTGTCCGATCAAATTTTGGCCAAAGTGACTGGTGCTCTCTTGCATTGTGATATTGAGGTGACGGGTCAATGTGCCCAGCTTGACCTCGGCTGGTATTATCGATGTGGCTACCGTCACTCCGGCCCAGCCTCTAGCGCCCCGGCCGGCTTTTGCTGCGTTCAGATCAAGCCCGGCATCTTTCAACTGATCTCGGTAGAAAAAGGCGCTTGCGCCAGTGTCAAATAATGCTTTAACAGGATGACCATTGACCATGAGATCGACTTCCATGTGCCCCTGGGAACCCTTCTTGTAGTAGAAATGAGCGGTGTCTGGAAGAGTAGCCAGCTCTTTAGCCAATTCTATCTTTGCTGCGAGATCAGGCGTTTTGTCATCATCATCGTCGTCGTCAGCGGGTTTGCTCGCGGCTGATTGGCTTCCGCCTTTAGATATTGGTCCCGAGCCGCTCGCATTGGCAGCGGCTGCACCAGTTTCGGTGCTTGTGCTAGCAGTTTGCGGCAATACGAAAGTTGGATCGATGCCTTTGAGCGCTGCTGCTGCACTTTTTCCGGCTTCAGTTAAGGGGAAGTATTGCGCGGTAGTTTTGTACCGACTTTTGGCCATGGCCCAGTTTTTTAGTTGGTGAAAACAGAGGGCGTCGTAGTACCACAACAACGGATCATTTTGTGTCTTCTTCAAGCCCTCTTCAAAGTACGTCGAGGCTTTGGCGAAATCGCCTTTTTTATAAAATTGCAGGCCGAGTTCGTACGGCGTTTCTGCTGCTTGGACACTAGTTGTCGACGTAACAAGAACGGCGAGAATGGTCAAGATGCGGATTTTCAATTTTATCTCGCAAGAAGGTTCTGCCAAAAATAGCATGGTTATCGATTTTTCGCCAAATGACTTGCCTATTCTTACGGCAATTTACGAGAGGTGGTCCGCTCAAGATTTCGTACGGCGTCAATAGGTTGTACGAACGCGCACGCAGCCATCGCAGATTAACACGCCAGGTCCGTCCAGGAGCAAGGCAACCTCGTCTTTGTGTTTTCCACAAAATAAGCAGTTAAGTTCTCTGGTTGTTATATTTACTCAATCAATCGCCAGTACCGCAACGAATAATCATTGCTGCTCGTAATGGCATTCTCTCCGCTAGGAGTGAAAACCAGGCCGAACATGCCGTAGGCATTTAAGTTAAAAGAGCAGGTTTCTATGCCTTTTTCGGTGTCCCAAATACGGAATGTTTTATCGAGACTGCCGCTAGCAATTTTGCTGTCTGCTTTAATGAAACGCGCGTTGCAGACCCAATCGCCATGTCCAACAAATTGATAGAGTTCGCCGCCGCTGCCGACATCCCAGGTGCGAATGGTGAGGTCGCGGCTACCAGAGACGAGCTTGGTACCATCCATCGAGAAGTTCACCGTAGTAATGTCGCCTTTGTGTCCAACGAATTGGCGAATCAGCGAGCCATCGCGCACGCGCCACAATGTTATAAGTTTGTCGGCACCGCCGCAGGCAACTTGCTCTCCGTCGGGGCTGAAAGCGACAGAGCGCATAGTGCCCTGACCCTGGCACTCTTGAAGCTGGGTGCCGGCTAGAACATCCCATATGCGCACTGTGCCGTCGTAACCGCAAGAAGCAGCTTTGTTGCCGGTCGGCGAGTAGGCGCAGGCCAAAACAATATTGCCGTGACCTTTTAACTTCTTTAGCTCCGTGCCAGAATCGAGATCCCAGACGCGCAGTGTTGAATCACCGCTGACCGAAATAGCGGTATTGCTGCTGGGCGAAAAAGCCACACCGTTGACGTTGTCCTGGTGACCCTCAAATCTTTTCAGCTCTTTGCCGCTGCTTAAATCCCACAGGCGCACTGTATCGTCGTCGCTGCCCGATAATGCCCTGGTGCCATCCGCTGATATTGCCAGGCCCTTGGTCCAGCTGATATGGCCGGTCATCTTCAGTAACTCTTCGGCTTTCTTCACTCGGTTACTAGCCTTCATCTCGCCTGCGATGCCGCTGACTGAGGCTATTTGCTGATTGGAAGCGGCAGTCTGAGAGCTGATGTTGGCATTCGAAAAACTTGAACTCTCTTTGTCGTTTAGTCGTTTGCGAACTATAGACTTAGCTTCATCGCTGTCCCCAACTTCAGTATTGTTTTCGACTTTCGCAGCGGCAGCCGCTGCCGAAATGGTTGTTACAGGGGGAATCTCCGTGCCCCTATCCCCTGACTCGATAGCCTCTAGCCGGGCTGTTATAGCCTCAGCTTTTGCAGTGTTTCCCTGGGCTTGATAAACCTTGCGCAGTAATTCCAAACTGGTCTTGAGCTCAGGGCTCCGAGCATCTATTCTCTCGGCTTCTTTAATAGCGTTGATCAGACTTTGCTCGGCCTTGCCGTAATCGTGCTCTTCAAAGAATTTACTGCCGCCGTCGTTAAAGGCTTTCCAGATAATTTCTTCTGCATGAGCCGGTTGAAGAGTATTGAATGATAGTGCTAGCGCAGTCATTGCTATCAATTGGCAAGACAAATATTTTGTTGCCAGCCTTGCCGATTTCAATTGGTCTGTCACTTACGAGTTGCTCCACTGCGCTTGCCACTGCTGGTGGTGCCAGACTTGCTCTGAGCGCCTGCTGCATCCGGCAAGTCAATTTTACCCAAACCTGGTGATGGCGCTGCCGGTTTAACGCCGATAATTAAATCATTGCCACGCCATTTGCTACGCATGACTGGGTTCTGCAGCAATCCCCGATCTCTTAAAACTTCTCTTTGCACTTCGGTTTCCATATAATAATAAGCATCACCGAGCTTTGTCATATGGCCATTTCTACGCAAGCCCTCTATGAGGTAACGAGTGAAGACACTACCTTCGTAGCGCTGAGATTCCCAAGAGCGTTGGTCGGGCTTACTTGATGAAATGACCAGCTGTCCTGTACCTTGTACGATCTGACCAGCATCTACATTGGCCGAACGGCTGAGTCCTTTACCACCACCGGTCCCGGTCGATCCGCTATGGCAAGCATCAAGCACAAGCATCACGCGATCGCTATGAACCCGTGCCTTGATAATGCTAACGAGATCTTGCATGGCTATACCGGTGGCATAGAGATCGGCGGGGTCCGTATCGTGTGCCACCAGATAGTTAACTCCGCCAATATCCAAATCAGAGGCGCTGCCGTGGGTTGAGAAATATATCACCACCAGGTCATCTTTCTCGGCCACTCGCGGCAACCATTTGTTTCCCAACAGAGAAAGAATATTTGCTCTGGTGGCCGCCTCGTTGGTGAGTAGCTGCACGTGATCGGGAGCGAAGTCTCGCTCTTTAATTAAGAAGTCGCTGAAATCTTGAGCGTCTTTAGCTGCGTATTTCAAATTGATTGACGACTCTTTAAACCTGCCGGTGCCAACAATCAATGCCCACTTATCGCGAATCGGTCGATTGATTATAGTCTGGGAACTGTCTACTACTTCGGTGCTAGAAGCTTCACTAGAAGTAGCTGACGCGGCGGGCGCGACGCCTAAAGCAGCTTTGCGCACCATTTCTTCCTGGCGATCGTCCTTGCGTTTTTGCTTGTAGGCTTCTACCGCTTGCTCAGCGCGCTTCGATATTTCAATTGGCATTGCATGATCTGTCCAACCGTGGGCAGCGCGTTGCATGCGAGTATCAGAAAAAATTGAGCCGGCTTCTTCTAGTTTGGAGCTGAGCATAAATTGTTTAGCGCATTGTTCTAGAGAATAGATTGCATATTTCTGGTTGCCATCTCCCGACTGGCTGAGCGTCGCCATGGCTGTTCTAAACATAGCTTCGGCTTCGACCAAAGAGTGCTTTTTTAGATAGATGTGACCGAGCAAGAGAAGATTATTGACACCACTTGCGCGACTGCTCGCAATTCCACCCTTGTTTTTGTCGAGTTTGATTGACTGCCGTACATTCCGTTCAGCTGCTCCAAGATCGCCGCTGGCGAGGTCGAACAGGGCCAGGCGGCTGTAGTTCGAAGCTTGTTCAATGTTGCTGCCAGCTCCAGGTCCAGCTCCAGCGCCTGCTCCTTGTTCAATTTTTGCCGTAACTTCTTTGCGCTTCGTCTCCATCAAGGCAGGGTTCGCCTTACTTGCTTCAGCTAAATCATCAGCAGCTCCGCCGACGTCACCGAGAGCTAATAATGTCATAGCACGGGCGTGAAGAGCGTCACCGTTGCGCACAATTTGCAAAGCGCGGTCAAGGTCTGCTCTGCTGTCTTCGTAACGTCCTTGAGATGCTTTTATGGAGGCGCGATCGAGCAAAGCGCCCTGAAGGCGTGGGTTTAATTTGAGCGCATCATCAAAATGGCTGAGAGCAGACGAAGTCTCGCCCTTCGTTAGCTGCAAATGACCAAGTTTAAATTGCGCAGTGGCATTTCCCGGCAGCGAACTGACTGCATTCTCTAAATCACTCAGGGCCTTGTCTGTTTGCGAAAGCTGATAATAAGCCATGCCACGATACATGTAATCTAAGCCCAGGCCCTTCTTCTGTGCACGATTAAGATTTTTCGTGTAATAAGCAATAGCTTTATTGAAATGATCGGCGGCGCTTATGGTATCACCCTTGAGTTTTAGCGCTTCACCCCATGAGTAATGCACATCAAATTCTTTGCTGCCACCTTTTTTGAGAATATACTCGTAGTCGGCGATGGCTTCATTGTAAGCGCCGGCCTGCAATTTGCAGTCGGCTCTTTCTCGGCGAGCGGAATGTTCACTGCTGTTAAATTTGAGATAGGTGTCATAGTCTCTGCCGGCTCCAGCAAAATCGCCATTCTCTTTTAGTGCGTTGGCCCGTAATAACAAAGCCCTGGTGTCTTTGGGGTCAAGGCGCAAGACCTCGCCATAGTCGCGGATAGCAGCTTCTTGATCGCCTGAGCGGGCTTGCAGCGCGCCACGTTGCAAGTAAATTTCCATGGCATTAGGGTTAGTCTTAATTGCTTGATCATAGTCGGCTAGCGCGCCTTCCTTGTCATTCAACTCGCTGCGGGCGGCTGCTCTACCAAGATATGCCTCGTAAACTCCAGGGTGGTCTCTGAGAAGCTTGGTGTACGTGGTTACGGCGTTCTCGTATTCTTTCTTTTCGAGATTGCGCTCACCCTTTTCGAGCATTTTACTGTAGTCGGAGTCAGAGGCGAAGGCCGGGGGAATAAAACTAATGGCTGGAATCAGCACGAAAGCCAGGCTTAGCGCTAGATTGCAAGGACGCCTTTTAGCAATTTTCACTGTCATTTCTCCTTGACCAGAAGACCGCTTGGTTTGCGAAGCACTAGTTTACACCATGCCACTGCGTGGTTGTCCGCGTGCCGGGCATCACCACAGTCTTGGGATAGTAAGGTCACCTCCGGAAATGCCTAGATTAAAATTGGTCATTTTGTCACTTTTGTTCTCGAATATCACTAAATCAATTTCGAGGTTATTGCCAGATTTTACCTGCTACGGTTTAAACATCAGTGAGTGCTGAAATGTTTTCGGTTCTCGAATAATAAGGATGAAAAAATGGCAAATATCGTTGAAACAGCAGTTACTGCTGGAAGTTTCAAGACTCTCGTAGCTGCAGTTACTGCGGCTGAACTCGTAGAAACACTGTCCGGCCCCGGACCTTTTACTGTATTCGCTCCAAGCGATGAGGCTTTTGCAAAACTACCCGCAGGAACTGTTGAAGGGTTGTTGGCTGACAAAGCTAAGTTAACCTCGATACTTACTTATCACGTCGTAGCCGGCAAGCATCTCGCCGCCGATGTGGTGAAGCTTGGCTCGGTGAAGACGCTACAAGGGCAAGATGCCGTTATCGAGACTGAGGGTGGCGCCTCAATCGCCGGTGCCAAAATTGTCAAAACCGATATCGAGACAAGCAATGGAATTATCCACGTGATTGATTCGGTAATCATGCCTGCATAGGTCTTGAGTTCTTCGCCGGGAAGCAAGTGCAGGAGTAATACTTCTGTGCTTGTTTCCTTTTGAGAAAGCCAGCCTCATATGAATTGATATTGGGATTGTAGTTCGGATCGTTGCTTGGTTGATAATTGCCCTGGCCATCAGTCCACATATAATCGGCATACTCGTGTTTGGAGCCGTCACTCCAGGCTTCCTGGCCACCAAGTATGTCGTTGACTGCGTGCCTATGGTTGGCTGGGTTGCTGCAGTTTCTGCCTTCTGTCCTAGTTGTGTGCTCATCTGTTCTCTGTCTCGGCTTTCTCAATGAGTGTGGATGGGGCAAAAATCAGCGGTTTTCACTGAGCACATTGCAATCAGTGCATCTGTCTTTGTACAGCGGTTGCATCGCGAATACATCAGCACAGCGGACGATAGCGTTACCCGCTAGCTCGCTTCTCATGTAATGGACGACCCTTTCATTTCGCATAAGCGCCCAATATGTTTTTGCACGTTAGATTGGGAACTAAATAACGATTCTGCGGTCCTTGGTGAGATGATGGAAAAGTTGAAGGGTGCGAGAGTGGACATATTTTGGTTTTTAGGCTTAATCGCCTTGTATTTCGCGTTGCAGCTGTGGATACTCCCTAAGCTGGGCATTCAGACTTGAATGAGCAAGTCCTGCTCGGTCGAGCAGAAAACCAGCGAACCTTCTAAAGAACAAAAAGATCTCGCAGAACATGATCTATAGCGCTGGGGCGCATCTATGCCACTGAATCTAGCGCCCAGCGAATTCCTTCATTACTTGTCCGTACCGCTTGCCGACCGCACCGCATACGATGTCGCACAGCTCGTAAATGCTGCTGTCTGCGATGCTGTAGAAAACAAAAAGACCCTGGCGTCGCTTCTGAACTATTCCCTGTTCAGCCAATACAGACAAGTGTTTGCTGACATTGGCCTGGCTCATGCCGCTTAACTCGCACAACTCCTGGACCGAGTGTTCTTGCTTAAAAAGGTATTGAAGTATCTGTAACCTGGAAGCGTCCGACAATGCCCGAAAGCGGGCGGCGACAATTTCAAGAGCTGGTCGCGACAGGACTTTGTTTTTGTCTTTCATAGTGATAATCAGCCTCCGCTGAGTCTAGCCTACAACCATTTGACTAATTCCTCAATCAATCTTACGGTTGATTC
>JADYXQ010000151.1 GCA_021772135.1 Candidatus Obscuribacter sp. | reverse complement strand
GAACAAAATAAAAGCGACGATATCAGGCAGGTCAAAATGCAAGGCCATCTGACAGGCTTGAGTGAGAATATTGCGAAATTGCTCAAAGCAGAGAGTGAGCACAACTATAAACGAGGCGGCAATTCCTGCCTTTTTGCTGTTCTTAAAGCAAAAATACGCCAGCAGGTAAACAACCAGCGCGTAAAGCTCCATGAGAATCAGCGGCGGCACCATCTCTTCGGGCAGAACTTCGTGAGTGACTTGCACAATTGAAGACAGCACTGTTGTGGCTGCCAGTAAAAAGGTGTGGAAAGGGAAACTTGAGAGAAACTTCATCGTTCACTTGGTAAAAAACAAAACCATTGCTGCCCGCTATTCTAGTCATATGAAGGCAGTTGCGTAACAAACTCTGCAAGTGGCCGGCAAAAAAATACGGTTTTGCAGGCTTTTGGGCCACACAATCTTAAGAAATTTCTAGTCAGATGCACAAATAGCCACTCTGGCCTCAAAATAACGAAGACAAGAGATGGCCAATGGGAACTGAAGGGTCCGCTTTCAGTCAGATGGTCAGGTTAAACGACTTTAGTCCGTGAGGTTTGCCATTGCTCTCAACTGCGCTTCCCATTGCTCCAAGTTTAGCTGGTTGTCTGCACTGTTCGACGACCATTGACCAGGGCTCTAAATTTTGCGGTAACTGTGGCGCACCGACAGCATTGCCCACCAGATTTGGCCCTAGTCACGGCACAAATAAAGAACAGTCTCTATCGAGCAAAAGCAGCGCCAGCGCTGTGCAAGCTTCTAATGCCTTAAACGCTAAAGCTGCCCAGTATCTAAAAGGTACAGAAGGTGCGGCAGCGGCCGTTAAAACCGGCATTCCCAGTTTTGCCCGCAACGAAAAACACAGCCGGGCCGTGCCGCCGGAAATGCGCGCCGAAATGGCCGGGCTGATTGCCAGCCTGATGAGAGAGAACATTTTTTTGGTCGGTCACTATCTAATCTTCCTGGTCACCAATTTGATTGGTCTCTGGATTGCCGTCAAATGCTTCGTCGAGTTTAACGGCGACGAACTGAGCAAACTCATGATGGCCAGCACACCTTTGATGTTCATTAACCTCACGGCTCTCACCGCTCTGGTGCCCATTAAAGGCACAAAGCGCGAGATTGCTCGCATCAATGAGCGCATGACTTACCTCAAGCTCGCGATGGAACTTGATCACATAATTTAGTTGTTTAGAGCTCTAACCGGCTGCTACCGGGCTCCAGCGCAAGTTAGGTTTGCGGGCGGCAGTGGCTTCGTCAAGCTTGCCCACTGGTGTATTAGTGGGTGCATGTCTGACGATATCAGGCGATTCTATTGTTTCTTTATCGATTTGCAGCATGATCTCAGCAAAGCGATCGAGCATTTCTTTGGCTTCTGTTTCAGTGGGCTCGATCATCATCGCTTCAGGCACAACAAGCGGGAAGTAGACGGTGGGAGCATGCACACCAAAATCAAGCAGCCTTTTGGCCATTTGCGCGGTGGAGACGCCCCGTTCTTTTTGCCTGACGCCTGATAGAACAAATTCGTGCATACAAGCCTGTTCGTGGGCCACAACAAAATTGCGGCTCAGTTTTACTTTGAGATAATTGGCATTCAAAATAGCATCGCGCGAAACCTGACAGAGCCCGCCTTTACCGTGGGCAAGAATGTAAGCGTAAGCCCGTACGAGAATACCGAAGTTACCGTAGAACCCTTTAACTTTGCCGATTGATTGTGATCTGTCCCAATCAAGGGTGTATTGATTGCCCTTGCCGTCTTTTGTATCTTGAGCATTTTTAGAGGCTTTCGTCACTACCGGTTTAGGCAAAAATGGCTCGAGAATGTCTCGGCAGGCCACAGCACAGGCACCGGGCCCGCCGCCACCATGAGGGGTGGAAAAAGTTTTGTGTAAATTTAAATGGCAAACATCAAAGCCCATATCGCCTGGTCTAACCAGACCCATAATGGCATTGAGATTGGCGCCATCGTAATAGAGCAAGCCGCCGGCTTCGTGCACAAGTTTTTGCACGGTCATAATTTCTTCTTCAAATAGACCGAGAGTATTTGGGTTAGTAAGCATGATAGCGGCAGTGTCTGGGCCTAAAGCTGCCTTGAGTGCTTCGGTATCAACCAGACCCTTGTCATTACTTTTGATTTCTACTACGTCGAAACCAGCCAGGGCGGCTGTAGCAGGGTTGGTACCATGGGCAGTGTCAGGCACAATTACGGTGCGACGTTTGGTATCACCTTTAGATTCAAAGTAAGCGCGAATTAAAAGCAGCCCGGTCAGCTCACCATGGGCTCCAGCAGCCGGCTGCAGCGTGACGGCGGGAAGACCGACGATATTTGAAATAGACTGCTGCAATAAATAAAGCAATTCCAGCGCGCCCTGCACCTGGTCTTCAGGTTGATTAGGATGCAACTCTCTGAAGCCTTCCAGGGCGGCCATGGCGTCATTGATTTTGGGATTGTATTTCATTGTGCACGATCCGAGCGGATAGAAGCCGGTGTCGATGCAATGATTTAAATGGGAGAGCTTGACGAAATGTCGTACCGCTTCAAGCTCGCTTACTTCAGGCAAAGCGGCGGCGATTTCGCGCACGTAGCCTTTAGGAATGAGCGAGTTTATATCCTGAGCAGGCACACCGACTTTCGGTAAAATTTCAGTTCTTCTACCGGCTTGCGATTTTTCGTAAATTAGCTTTTCCATTTCAATTCCTGTTTTATTTTGCAAATTAGTGTTCGAAAATACCTGTCCAACCCAATAAATCAAGCTCACAAATGGCCGGCAGGGCCTGGTACAGTTTTTCAGCTAGAACCAGGCGATCTTCTCTTTTTAAAAGCGCCAGTACTTTTGTATAAAGAGGCAAGAGCATACGCACATCGTTGGCGGCATACTCGATTTGTTCATCGGTGAGATCAAGCTGCGCCCAATCACTGGTTTGATTTGATTTGTCGAGTTGCACACCAAGGAGCTCGTATACAAGATCTTTAAGACCATGACGATCGGTATAAGTGCGCACCAACTTCGAGCCGATTTTAGTACAAAAAATCGGGGCGACATTGATACCAAGATAATATTTGAGCACGGCCACATCGAACCGAGCAAAATGGAAGAGCTTGAGCACATTCGGTGCTTCACACAATTTTTTCACATTCGACAAAGTGTCAGTTTTCAGATCATCGAGACTTTTATAGCGAACGAAGCTGACCACACCTTCGTCGTCGCAAATTTGAATCAGACAGAGGCGATCGCGTCGCACAATCAAACCGCGGGTTTCAGTATCGATGGCCACCACCGACTTCTTCAAATAATGCTGCAAGCGCTCGTCAGGAATGTCGTTTTCAAACAGTTCGGCTTTACGATGCTTGACCAGTTCAGAATTCACAGAAACCACCAATTGACGATGCCATAAATTATAGACTCAAGACACGGTCAATTTCTAAGATATTGCGCTTCTAATCATTGGCAGGCGTCATCCAGTGCTTCGGCCAGATGCTTGACCTTGACATTAAGCCCGCGCGCCTTGACCCCAGCTTCAAGCTGCAACATGCAACCCGGATTGCAGGTAACAACGAGGTCGGCACCGGATTCTTCTATAAACTTCATCTTACGATCGAGCACTTTTAAACTCAAAGCAGTGTTGAGCAAATTGTAGATACCAGCGCTGCCGCAGCAATGCTCAGCTTCAGGCAGATCATATAGATGGGCGCCAGTTCCTGCTGCCAGGGCACTTAGCAGAGCCTGAGGTTCAGCCCGCACGCCCTGAGCATGAGCCAGGTGACAGGCCGCATGGTAGACAATGTGGGCTTTAGACTGGTTTTCCACACCCACGGCCGACTTAGACTCACAAATAGCATTGTCAGGAAATTTACCTGCCGCCAGAGTTTGAGAAAGGTCTTGCACCCGCTGGGCAAACTTAGTAGCGCGTTCTGCCCACTGAGGCTCTTGAGCCAGAAGAGCTGGATAATGCTTGAGCATGGCACCACAGCCGGCCGAAGTAACCACAATTTTGTCATTGTCACCAGCGCTCTCGAATAATTCGATATTGCGCCGCGCCAGGCTACTGGCAATATCATCTTCTCCGGCATGATAGGCCAGAGCGCCGCAACAAGTTTGTTCAGGAACTTCTACGATATTGCCCTGGCGCACCAGAAGGCGCAAGGCAGCGTGGTTGACATGATTGTAAAAAACGTCCATGACGCAACCACTGAACAATTTTGCCGCACCACTTTTGGTGCCGCCCCGCCATGATTTTTTCGGCAGAGCAATGTGCTCGGGCACCATGGGCGTAAACATTTGAAAGTCTGCCAGCTTTTGCAAAAATGCAGGACCACCACTGAATTTAGCCGCCAGCAAATCGAGCTTGAGCAGCTGCACTGTGCGCAGCATTGAGCCAAAAATTTTCAGTCGCCCGTAATGAGGCAATATTTCAGCGAATGAAAAACGCATAATAGAACGCAGCAGCCAGTTGCGACGCGCGGCCAGATGAGGCCTGGCCTGATCGAGAATGGCTTCGTAATGCACTCCTGAAGGGCAAGCTGTTTGACAGCCAAGACAACCAAGACAAGATTCAAGATGTTCTGCCGCCCGTGGTGCCAGCTCTCCACCTTCTTCTTGCCACTTGGCCAGTAAATAAATGCGCCCACGCGGTGATTCCATCTCTCTGCCCGTCGCCAGATAAGTCGGACACGCGGGTAAGCAGAGCCCACAGTGAATACAACTGTCGAGCAAATCTTGACTGAGCCTGGCCTGGCCGGCGCCGATTTTAATTACACTGTTGTTATCTATCATAACTATCTACCCTACGCACGCCCCTTTTAAGCAAAGCTCACCTGCGGGCTTAGCACCGCAGCAGGGTCGAATTTTTCTTTCAATCGGCCAAGCAATAATTCTAATGCCGGTTGTTTTAGTCCCAGTCGGCTAGACGAAAATCTGTAAGGGCCGCGCTGTGCAGCCACCACCAGTGATTCCCAATCAGACAGGGCGCTACCGTCATTGCGCTCGCGACACTGCTTCAATATGACAGAGATAAGCTCTTGATCGCGGTCCACTTCGCTATCATTAT
Source organism: Candidatus Obscuribacter sp. (assembly GCA_021772135.1). Taxonomy (GTDB): domain Bacteria; phylum Cyanobacteriota; class Vampirovibrionia; order Obscuribacterales; family Obscuribacteraceae. The sequence goes on along the minus strand of JADYXQ010000151.1, from coordinate 11,087 downwards.
TAGACTGCAAATAAAGACGGCCTGACGCCGGCCTGACGCGCAACAGACCCCGCTCTTTGACAGAAATCAAACTATCGAGAATTCCCCTTATGAGTGAAAGCGATGCGGCCACTTCAACACCAAATCTGGTGCTGTCAAAATTAGCAGTGAGAGCCCGACGGGCAGCCTGCTCTTCCACCTCTTCCCATTTCAGAGTCGCCAGCAATATTTGCACTTGCTTTGACACTGCCGCCACCAACTCAGCCGGACCGCTTATTTGAATATAAAGTTGGTAGCTGCGACCAGTGTGTCCATTGTCTGCATTGACTTCAATAATCTCTAAAGCGGCCAGAGGCAAACCCGTCGCTAAAAGCCGGGCGCAAAGGGCGAGAAGTTCGGCTGAATCAATAGAAGTAATGCAAAAGTTAGCACTTTTTTCTGGTATGGCGTACAAACGCAAATAAGCTAAATAGGGGATGGCCAGCCAACCTTGCGAGCCGATAATCAACTTGCCCACATCAAAACCGGTGACATTTTTGAGCACGCGGCCCCCTGTCTTTATAATTTCACCATTACCGCAAACCGATTCAAGACCAAGAACTTGACTGCGCAGAAAACCATAACCGGTTTCAAGATAGCCGCCGTCACCACGCAAAATCAAATCGCAAAGCGTGAGAGATTCAGATGCGTATGTGTCTACAGGAAAATATTGACCGAAAGATGACAGTTGATTGTTTAAATGCTTAACGGTCAAACCAGTCTGACAGGCAATTACAAGGTCGCTGGCAACATGCTCACGAATGGCCGTCAATGCAGATAGGTCGACAAAAACATGATCGCACTCTTTCTCCAAGCAAGCGGCATCGAACACTCCCGGATAGAAAGCACAGTTCAGCCCCTGCTGTGACTGAAAAAGCTTTTGCAGGTGTTCTTCAGAGGTGGGCCTGACTTCGTACCAGATCATTTCTTTTGAGTCGACATTATGCACGCCGTTTTTTTCAACGGAGCAAACTCTGCTCAATGCAAATGTATCTGTAGGCATCTAGAAGATATTAGTGCACAAAGGGCAATTAGCACAATATAGCCAGAGCATATGCCCGGAAACTGCTAAAATTCATTCATCGTTTAGAGTCACTTCGAAAATTTTATGGCCCGCAACCTAATTTTGATCTCAGGCTACTATGGTTTCGACAACCTGGGTGATGAAGCCATTCTCGAACAGCTTATAAGCGACGTGCGCAGCGCCACCGACGAAGAAATCGTTGTTCTTTCCAATAATCCTCAGGCTACAAGCAAAACTTATGGCGTGCGCGCAGTTAACCGCTGGAAATTGCTCGCACTGCTGCCGCTGATGGCCCAAGCCAGGCTTTTTATCAGTGGTGGCGGCGGCCTCTTTCAAGATACTCAATCAGTCAAATCAGTGCTTTACTACGGCAGTCTGATTGCGCAAGCACGCCTTCTCGGCTCCAAGACTTTGATCTACGCTCAGGGGCTCGGCCCACTTAAATCACAATTGAGCCAGAATTTGACCAGACAATTTCTGCGCTTTGCTCAGACCATCTCTGTGCGAGATGACGCCTCCCTCGCTTTGCTCAAATCGTGGAATCTTCCTGCTCAGCGCACGGCCGACCCTGTCTGGGCCCTCAAAGCGTCACCTCTGCCGCAAACTATTGCCAGAGCGCTCAAAGATGCAAGCTCTGCCGAACAAAAGCTGGTGGGTCTATCGCTGAGGACCGGTGGAGGTTTCAGTCAAGGCCACCTGCACGAGCTGGTCAAAGCACTTGATCAATCACTCAGTGCCACAACCAACATTGTGCTTCTGCCTTTGCAAAATCAGCAAGACAAGCCGATATTAGACGATTTTGCCCAGCTCTGGCAAAGACGCGGCCGCTCTTACATGGAGCTGCCTCTGGAGGCGATGACATTACCGAGCCAGTGGCTGACTCTGATGAGCTGCCTTGATTTATTGGTGGGCATGCGCTTACATTCGCTCATTATGGCGCTTGCCAGTGGTAAAGCAGTGATAGGCATCGCTTACGATCCTAAAGTAGAGACTGTCTTAAATCAGTTCGAGCAGGCCAACCTGCCCTTTAAAAGAGACGGCGACGGCCAGGAGTGCAGGCAGTGGGCGGAAATAGTGGCCAGGGTGGTAAGCAGTCAGCAAAAATTAGCTGCCACCGCCGCAGAGAAAGCTGCGCAAAGCCGTGAATTTGCTTGCCAGAACGGTGCACTTATCGCTAAAATTTTAGCCAATTGATTGAACTAATGAAAATGTAAAGACGGCTCACGCCACTGCCAGCGATACTAAAGTTTAATATGTGATTTTAATATGACATCGACTATGCCCACTACCGAACAACGAGAACAAGTGCTCAGCTATCCAGTAGACCTTTTTACTGAAAGCGAAGCAGTGGCAAAAATTGAAAACGCCTGGAAGCACAACCAGCCTCTGCATGTGGTCACACTCAATGCCGAGATGGTGGTGGCATCGCAAAAAGACTCAGAACTAGACCGCATTATTCGCCGCGCTCAACTGGTGGTTCCTGATGGTGCCGGCGTTGTATGGGCGATAAAACTGGCCAAAGCAAAGAACTCGTCGGTCAAACGCTTGCCGGGTATCGAACTGGCGGCCGCAGCTCTTGCCGCCGCTGCCAGGCAGGGCCAACCTGTGGCATTAATTGGCGGGCGTAAAGAAGTGATGGACAAATTAGTCGAAGAATTACCGAAGATTCACCCCGGTATCAGAATCGTCGCTTTTGCCAACGGTTTTTATGACAAAGACAAAGAGAGCGAAATGGTGCTGCAAATCGCCGAGGCGCAACCCAAACTAATTTTGGTGGCCCTCGGTGTGCCCCGGCAAGAATATTTCATCGATCATTACAGCAGCTATTTTCCGCAGACTGTGATTATTGGCGTGGGTGGAAGCTTTGATGTCTGGACCGGTTTTGTTAAACGCGCCCCTCAATCATTTCAAAAATTTCACTGTGAATGGCTCTACAGGCTGCTTAAAGAACCATGGCGTTTTAGCCGCATGGCCCAGTCACTGCCAAATTTTGCCCTGCAGGCCTTTGCCGAAATCGTCGCTAAGCGCGCAGGTCAGAAAAAATAACATGCTTTTTGGCAAGACCTTTCACCAGTCGGCAGAACCACAAGAGCGCCTTCGCCTGACGAAAGAAATTCCCCTGCGCAATCTCGCCCACCTCGGGGATGCGGTTTTTGAGTTATTTGAACGGGAAAGAGAAGTGATTGCTGCCGCCACCGTACGCAAATTACACAATCAGGTAGTCTCCCGCGTCAATTCCAAAGAACAAGCACGACTTCTAGAGTTGCTCAAACCCAATCTCAGCGAAGACGAACTGGACATTGTCAGGCGCGCCCGTAATCTCAAGCCGGGCGGCTTCAGGCGCAATGTCGAGCAAGCTGTATTGCGGCAGGCCACAGCCTTTGAAGCGCTAATAGGCTATCGCTTTCTCACTGACGAAGAGAGGCTGCAAGAACTACTGGCATTGACGGATATTTCTGAAAGCTAAAGGCGAAGTTAAAAAGGCTCTAAAGTGAGCAATTAATGCGCTAAACCTTAAGGATAGGTTGTAATGCCAAATTGCGTCTATATCTGATGCTAAGTTAGATTTCAGGAAGAACTCTTTAATAGCTACCGATCTAAGACAGCGAAATATTTGCCGTGTCACTCCAGACTGAAGAAATTTACCGCACACTTTTACAAAATTCAGCTGACGCAGTTGTTGTCACAGACGTGGACGGTTTAGTCACCAGCACCAATCCGTCATTCGCCAAACTGGTGGGCGACGATACCACCAACATTGTCGGCAGCCAGATAACATCTTTTGTAGACTGGCACAGTCACGACGACGCCGACGTCAGACTTGGTCACACATCGGACAAAAGCGATGATGAACACGGCAACGATGAACCAAAACCGGTAACAGTGCTGACTCGCTCCGGCGCCGAATTCATTATGCCGGCCTCTCGTTTTCCTTTAAAAGATGAAAAAACCGGCACCGCCTGGGGCTTTTTGACGATCATCTACGTTATTCAAGCCAATTCATTGCAGCAAGCGCAAACTGAGTTTGTCAGTACGGTCAGCCATGAATTGCGCACACCACTGACCAGTATCAAAGGTTTCGCAGACACCATATTGCGCGCCGGCGATCGCTTAGATGTGGCTCAACAGCGCCGTTATGTTGGCATTATCAAAGACCAGGCCGATCGCCTCACTCGCCTGGTGGAAGATATTTTGGCAGTCTCCAGGCTGGAATCAAAGAAACTGCAACTGACTATTCGCGCTATCGATCCCAGAGAAGCCATTGAAAGAGTGCAGCAAAATTTAACTGATAAAGCTAAGAATCACAAAGTCATAGTCAATTCGGCCAACAGCTTGACACCGGTTTGGGCCGACGCTGACAGGCTGGAGCAGATTCTCACCAATCTCATTGACAATGCCATCAAATATTCACCAGCAGGAACCACTGTAACCATTACAGCCCGAGGTCTCGAGCGTGCCACCGCCAACGATGCCGAAATGGTGGAATTCGCCATTAGTGATGAAGGGGTCGGTATTCCCGAAGAACACCTGCCCCAGGTGTTTTCTAAATTCGGCAGACTGGACAATCCTCTTGTCAGACAAACCGAAGGCACCGGCCTCGGTTTGTATATCACGCGCTCACTTTGCCTGGCACTGGGCGGGCAAATTTCTGTATCGAGCCAGCCAGGCAACACCACTTTTACCGTAAAATTACCGGCCGCCACATTAGAGATGCAAGCGGCTAGAGGGAGGGGTTAATGCTCCTACCCACTCCTGTAATTCTCATTATCAATCAGGCCAGGCAGGCCGCTGAATTTTCTTCAGTGCTGGAGAAAACCGGCAGCAAAGTGCACGCTGTCACTTCGTTCGAAGAAGCAAACGAGCTGCTTTCCTTTCTCCATCCAGATATCATTATCTTGCCGAACCAACTTGAAGGCGTGAGCACAGGCGATGGCAGACTATATTGCCAGCAAATCAGAGCGACACTGGCGCCACCACGCCCGGTGCTGGTTCTACTGCATCCCTCCACTGATGTAACTGAACGCATTAACGCTTTTCGTTACGGCGCCGATGACGTGCTGGGCGATCCGATAGACAAAAACGAGCTGGCCATAAGGGTTCTGGCTCACCTGAGACGACGACAGGAAGAATTTTCCAATCCCCTGACACAACTTCCTGGGCCGAATTTGATCAGACGCATGCTGGAGCAATGTCTCTATTCAGATAAAACCTGGTCAGTGATGTCTATCGATTTGAATAAAATTCGTGTCTATAACGAAACTTATGGCGACCTGGCTGGCGACCAACTAATTAAGGCTCTGGCAGCCATTCTTCTTGACGTGGCCGACGAGACCGAATTTGTCGGCCACCTGGAAGCCGATGATTTTATTATGGTAACCAGACCAGAAATCGCTGAGCGCAAAGCGGAATTAATTTGCCAGCAATTTGACAGTGTCAGCTCGCGCTTTTACCCCAAAGGCGACATTGCTCGTGGTTACCTTATCTCTACCGGCCGCGGAGGCATTCGCCGGCGCGTGCCCCTCATTTCTATTGCTGTTGGTATCGTCAGTAATACCGTAAGAAAATTCCAGTCTTATATCGACGTATTGACCAATGCCCGTGACCATCGCAATGTCGCCAAGCAAAAGCAAGGTTCATTCTGGGTCTCAGACAATAATCTAGAAGAAGAGTTGCAAGAGACCAGCGTCAATAACGGTCAACATTCTTTGCCCACTGTGATTGACCGCACTTCGCGCATTCTCGTTGTAGAACCGGACGGTGCCATGGCTTGTTTATTGCAAGAGACACTGGCGCTAGAAGGCTATTGCGTACAGGTAACCAGCTCGGCTGATGATGCTCTTGAACTGGCGCGCTTTGAGCCGCCTGACTTGATTCTTTTAGAGTCGAATTTAATTGACAGAAAAATGGACGGCTGGAACCTCTGCCGCGCCCTTAAAGCCGATATGGTCTTATCAAAAATCTGGATTGTCATGGCTACTTCCCATCCTGACCAATTGCTTGCTCTGGAAGCAGGCGCCGACCTCTACTTGCCCAAACCCTTTGACATTCCCAATTTACTTAGCGAAGTCAGTTTGCTGCTGCGCTCGCGCGTATAGACTGCAAGATCCATTCGGCGGCCTCCACGATGGATGTCGCCTGATAATCAGGTTTAACCGGCCATTGATAGACACCAGACTGAACGTCTTTGCCATATCCTGTTTCAACCAGTACACCTTTGATTTTGCAATTAGCAGCCAGCTCTACGTCGGTGGCCTTGTCGCCTACCATATAAGCTAATTCGCGGCTTAAGCCGGGCATGTCTGCGTATGCGAGGTCTACCAGAGCTGGGCCAGGCTTGCGGCAATCGCAGGCAATGTTGTAAGGCTCTACCAAACCACCTTCTTCGGCAGACAAGTGCGGGCAATAGTAAATGGCGTCTAAATGAGCGCCGTGACCCGCTAAGAGCTTTGTCAGGCGCTCATGCAGAGCGTTTATATGACTCTCAGGATAGTAACCGCGCGCCGCCCCGGTTTGATTAGTAATAAGCACGCAGGCCACCCCGGCGCCATTGAGTTTAGCTATTGCCTCTCCGGCACCATCGATTAGATTGAGATTATCCAACTCACGAATATAACCAGCTTCTACGTTGAGTGTGCCGTCGCGGTCAAGAAATACCACTGGCTGAAAACTACTAGACATATGGCAAAAGCACTCACAGGCGGGAAAGAAATATTACTATTTTAAGTCGCTGGACCGAGCTAGTTGTATATGTTACGATGGCGAGTAGTTTCTTTACCATTGAAATCATATGCGATTAAACGACGAAAACGCTTCTTTTCGATTTAACCAGAAAGGCCTGCGCAAGTTCTTAGGCGATCTGGAATGCGAAATAATGGAGCTGGTCTGGAAGTTAGCCAACCCTACAGTCACTGTTAGAGACGTCTTTGACGCTCTGAGGCATGATCGTGAGATTGCTTACACCACTGTGATGACCACCATGGTGCGCCTGTCGGAAAAAGGGCTGCTAAAAATTGTAGACAAAATCGGCCTGGCCAATTGCTACATGCCTGAATATGATCGCGAAGAATTTTTATCGACTGCTGTAAAACTTGTGCTGGATATTTTCACCAGCCAGTTTCCGCGCGAATCGTCTGAGTTTATGGAAGTCTATCAAGCGAAACTGGCTAAAAAAGCCCAACGCAAGCGCTAAGACAAATTCTCTTTTCAAATTACGAGCAAGCATTGCCACTACCGGCAGTGCAACATATTTTGACGGCTAGTGTTGCACAAACAATGGCAAAACCTTAGCGCCAAGATCGCCTGTCAGGGGAATAGTGTCGGTTCTAAACGGTGCAACAGGCATACCATTTTTGCTGAATAGAGCCGGCGGCATATTGTCGGCCCAGCCGTAGCGGCAATAAACAGGAAGGTGCACCGCTGCGCTTGTTAAAAAAACGACGTTATTCTCGAGCATAACTTTGGCGGTTTTAAATTCTCCATCTTCACCGGCGATGGCAAATGCTCTTGTCTTTTTGTCCTTCAGCTCAAGGCCGCTATCAGCAATTGAGAAAGTGACTTTGAGTTGAGGACCGACACGCTCAGCTGATGCAAAGCGCGGAATCAAAGCATTAGCACTACGATATACGCGGCCTGCCACAATTTGTGCACAGTTATGACCAATCAAAAATTTGTCGGGATTACGCAAATTGGCCCAATCGGCATTAGCCGGCGCATTGATTGTAGGCACTAGATAACAGTGAGGAGCAAGGCAAGCTTTTTGCTGGGCTTCACGGAAATAAGCCAGAGGACTGTTGTCACCAACAATATTCTTTCCGCCCCAGCGCGGTAATTGCACCACAAAAAACGGCATATCGGCAGAAAAGCGTTTTCTCCAGCTCTTCGTCAAAAGTGCAAATTGCAAAGGGTAAGAGTTGAAACTGGGCAAATCGTTTTCACCCTGATACCAGATAACGGCCTTAAAAGGCAGCCCTGACATGGGGAATAGATATTTATCGAAAACTGCACCAGGCTCTGTAGTATTTTTCTTGCCGGACTTTTCAGGCAAGTCTTTGCTGGCGATCCAGCTGTGCAAATTGGCATTACCCACGGTGCACTGCACCACACCTACAGGCACATTTTTCATCAGTTTTCTTAAAACACTGACAAATGCCACGGCCAGAGCCGACTTTTTACTGAGCTCTTCACTAGACACAGAAATCCATCTTCCTGGTTCGTCCACACTGTAGAAACGTGTCTGCTCAGGCATGGCGATTTCAAGATTTTTGCAATCGCTAGATTCAGAAACCGGCAATTGCATACTGGTTTGACCGGCACAAAGGAAGACATCGCCGGCTAGAACGTCATGCGCCTGAACTTTTTGCCCGAGAGATTGCACGGAAATTGAAAAAGGCGCTCCCAGAGGTCGTGGCGGCAGGGCGATTTCCCAGCGGCCGTTGGCACCGGTAACGGTAGCGACTGTAGTCTCGCCTAAAGTGGCTTGCACCGCAGCACCGGGAGTGCTCGAACCCACCAACTTGACCGGCCGGTCGCGTTGCAAAATCATGTGGTCTGAAATGATCTGATCTACTGCAAATTTAGCAGCGAGAACAGGATGAACCAGACAGAGATTGAACAGCACCAATACGGCGATAAGGAAAGTTTTCACGGGAAACATGACGCCTATTTTGAGCTAGACAAAATAACAGCATAGCAAAGAAGGGCCGCTTACGCGGCCCCTCTCACTAACATGCAATCGGATTTGAGTTAACTAATCGTTGTCTGGCTATTCGTTGTCTGGAATCGGAGCGCCATCTGGCAAGGTCGGAGAAGTCTTTTGGTGACGTTCTGCGCGGCCGGATGAATAGTGGCGTTCATCAACTACAGTTGGTTCAACCTGGAAGAGGTTCATGTCGCGAGGCCCTTCCACTCTGCCGATTTCTTCAGGAAGCTTGAGCTGACCTGGAGTACCGGGAAGAATGATTTCTGGTCTGACGGCAACCACAAGTTCGCTTTCGTTCTTGTTGAAGGCCTTGGACCGGTAAAGAGCACCCAATACAGGAACTTCGCCCAGTAAAGGAGTCTTGTTCAATTCTCTACCGACGTTGGTTGTGACCAAACCGGAGAGATAGAGTTCTTGACCTGGTTTAAGTTCGACAATGCTCTGTGTCTTTCTGGTAGTGAAACCAGGAATAGCAGAACCGCTACCGAAAGTGAACGCTAGTTCGTTAGATAGAATGCGTTCTTCAGGTGAAATCTGCAAGTTAATGGTGCCATTTTCTTGCAAAACAGGAATCATGTTGAGACGAAGACCGAATGGTTCAAAGGTAATCGACTGTAATGACTGACCAGCGGTTGCGATTTGCTGAATGATTGGGATTTCTCCACCAGCCAGAAACGCAGCTCGTTCTCCAGAAATTGTCACCAGCGTAGGCTCAGCCAATACCCGTGCTCTTCTCTGGGAGATGATGCCCTGGATAGTTGGATTTACCGAAATACTGCCGAAGTTGGAAATACCGGTGAACAAATTAAATAAGTTGGAGGAGCCTAAAGTGGCACCACCAGGAGCAGCAAGCAAGATTGCTTGAGAAAGCAATGAAGCAGCTGGACCAACTACGTTACCTTGACCAACACCAGTGACGAATGTTGGGTTGAGGAAGCTAACTGGCTGAAGACTGCTGCCCTGACCGTAGACGGGAAGACCATTTACACCAGAAGGTCCAAATAGAACCTGCGGCTGGATTGTCTGCATACCCTGACGGAAGCGAGCGCCCGTTTCAGAGTTGAGCACGGTACCCTGAGAATTAGTACCAGTGCCACCGACACCGAAGGAGAAATACTTACCGGCCATACCGACACCGACTTGAAGAGCCAGTTCGCGAGAAGCCGATGTGTTCATTTCCATGAAGGTGCAGTGCAGAGCAATCAAAGGCACTTTGCGTACTTTGACTAAACTAGTTACGCGGCCACCATCAGAAGCCATGACTTGAGCTTTGCTGATGTTATTTGGCAAGTTGCCGAAGAAGGTATATCTGTCAACAGAGTTTAGCTGAGCTAACTGACCGGATTGTCCACCACCGCCGGCGCTACCGCCACCAGTTTCACCAATTTTACCGGCCACAATTCTGCCGTTAACAACTTGAATGTTCATACCGCGATCATCCATGAACACATTCGAAGCTGCAAAAGCTTTGATGATTGATTCAGGGTGATCTACGTCTCCGGTGAGAAGTACGCGGTCTGAGCCACCGACAGAGAAGGCCTTAACGATGATGCGTGGATCGATTTCACGCAATGTTGTCTGCAGTTGTGTGTAATCACGGCTGACACGCAAGTCAACACTGATGGAATTGCCGGCGTCATCCCAGAGCAACATGGTGCAAGTGCCTGGAGCTTTACCAAGGAGCACCATCTGATTTTCAGACACTACGACAGGCTCAGCAATTCCTGGATCGGAAATTGATGTACGGACAATTTTGTTTTTGAACTTGAAAGTTCTCGATTGCGAAACTTTCAAATCGATAGCGTTTGTAGTTTTAAATTCTTCAAGTTCTACAACACCGGTCACCACAGGTGGTACCGGTTGAGCAGTAACGTATGTGCTCTGGTCAGCAGCCTGAGCGACTACTTGATCTGGAGCATATTGAGCTGCGGTTGGCACCGAAGCAGCCTTAGCAGCTGCGCCGGAAACTATCGGAGCGGCGACACTGGAGGCATCAACAGCAGGACGACCTGAGTGAATGGCCATTGCAGTGCTGGCACCGGCAGCGCCGTTATCCGCAGGAAGGAACAACATGGCATGACTTCCGTCAACGGAGTCAACCTTGCTAGCTGGTGCCTTCTTCACCGAGCTAATCGCTTTAGCGCTTGTGGTAACTCTATGAGCTGCCTTCGACACTTTAGGAGCGGTTGCAGTGGACGATCCGGACATTCTTTGCCAGATTGCGCCCTGCGACTCCGAGTGTGCCGACAGCCAATTAGCCTGGAGCAACACTATTGATAGGCTCAAAGCTAAGCTCAACTGGGGCTTATTCATTCAACTCTCCCTCTATGAACTCCCGACGTGTTT
>JADYXQ010000150.1 GCA_021772135.1 Candidatus Obscuribacter sp. | reverse complement strand
GTGTTGCACCATCAAAGTTTGATGACAACTGCTTGTTGAACTATGACGATTCTGGTCTAAATGCTGAAGCATTTCAAGTTCTGACTGAGTTTATTTCCTTAGCGCATCTGAAAGGGGCACAGGTGGTCATTGTGCCACCACCTGTGCCAGAAGAATCATATGCTTTGCGAAAGGACACTATTAACCGTATTTTCGCTGGCTGGAAAAATATGCAGGGCGCTATATTGCTCGGCACGCCTCAGGCATATACTTTTCCGAAGAAGGAATTTTTTGATTCGCCTTATCATTTAGGCGCTCGGGCACGCTGTGAGAGAACGGCTTTGCTGATTCACGATTTAAAGGGCTTAATTCTAAGTCTGCGGCTTATGGACCAAAGATAGGCCGGTTTTGCAGTATATTAACGTAACTTCTGCTGGAGAGACTTTACAATTGGCAATGTCTAGTTCTGTCGAAACAAACTATCGATCAGCCTTTCTTGTTTTCTTGTGTCTAGTAATATCTGTGATCAGATATCTTACTTATCACAGCAGTCATACCCTTTCAAGTCTAGGTTTGCACTCCTATCTGATTGCCTGGTCCGCTGGTCTGGAGAGCGGCAACAATGCAGCCTTACGGGGAGCCCACCAGACATATCTTTTATCCCTGGCGCCCTGTATCTTCTTTGTACCAAAGATTCGCCAGTGGTTTCATTCTGCCGTTGAAAAAACTTCGCTGTTAACTGTTCTAGCAAAATTATTTGGCATTCTCTCTGTCCTCTTCTGTGGTTCCGCTTTCCTCTACTGGACGACCAATGCAGCGGCGCTTTGCTTCGGTCTTTTCGTCGTCTTTTCCTTTCTTTGCCTGCCAGTTAGTCAGAGAGAAATTATATTTAAATGGCCCGCTTTCAAACCTTTGCTCATTTCCATGTGCGTAATGGCGGTAGTACCAGGACTACTTATTCATCTTTCGCTGAAGGCAAGCACACCTGCCGACATTGCCAATATACAAAGTCATTATTCTGTAGTTGTGGCTCAGGGAGATGGTTTGGCCTACGGGCAAAAGATGTTCGAAAATGTCAGACCATATTACGGAATTTTGCTGCCGCTTTTAACTGGTTTGTATGAGCGTTATATTTCTGAATTGAATTTCAATGGTTTTGTTTTCCTTCTGAAAATTCTTGAGCTGACGTGTTTATTTTGTGCCCTGGCATTATTTGTCGCATTTGCCCGGGGCTGGAATCTGGCTTCCGCTCTCGCCCTTTGCTTACTATTGCCGTGGCTCCATACCAATAACATCGGTTTCCTTTATCCCAATAACATCTCCTTTAGATGGCTCGGCCTGGTCGCCGCCGTGGCCACTTTATTTTATGTAAGGAGATTTCGGGGAGCAAGATTGGCTCTGAGTTTAGGTATTGCCGGCGGCCTAAATGTGCTCTGGAATCTGGAAGTTGGAATAGCTGTTCTAATTGGCTTCTTGGCTTTTCTATCCTTAAGAGAAAACATGTTCAGAGCTGGAAGCAGTATGAAAATACACTATCCCTTATTCAATTTTTGCCTTGGCTTGATTATTCCGCTGATGATTTTCATCCTCACCATTTTCTTAGTTGAAGGCAGCTGGCCCAATTTCGCACCTTTTATTAAGGGCTGTCGTATGATTGCCAAACTTGTAAGCGGCGGTTATAGCGCACAGCCATTTGTCTACAATCCAATAGCTATTCTCATGATTGTACACATGTCGTATGCGGCCCTAGTAATTGGAGCCAGGGCCGGGGCAGGATCATTCAGGAATTGCATGAGATATTCCATAGCGGCAATGTCTCTTGTCTGGTTTGCTTATTATTTAAATAAGCCAGACTTTATGAGCCTCAACAGCGAGTTTTTTCTCTACGGATTTTTCTTGATCGATCTTTTAAGGCAGCTCTATTTACGCTCTATGGCTCGCAGATCTTCTGCGGAGCCCGCGCTCTTACTTATGGCCGTTTTGTGCCTTGTTGTGCTTCCACAGGTCTTTGACGGTTTTCATAGTGCCACGCCGTTGTATAAAGCAGCTATTTATCGACTTATGCACCGTGAAAAAGACAAGACCAGTATGAAACTTTCCGGCGTTGAACTGCCCATAGATATTGCCTATCAGTTGCAAGACAAAGCTGATTTCATCAAGGCTTTAAACCAAAAATCTCCCGTTACTTATTTCACCAGCAATACGGTCTTAATTCCAAAATTATCGGCAGTGAGGTCAAATATTCCCTATCGAGATGTATTTGCGGAAATGCCTTTGAACAGTCAGAGCGATGAGATGTGTGCAAATCTTGTTAAGAATGGTCCGAAAGAATTGTTCTTTGATGATCCGGCCATATCCACTTCCGGAGACGGCCTGCGTCTTTCTTGTTTTAAATACATTCAAGAACGAATAACACCCACTTATAAATTGGCCGATACTGCTCATGGATGGCAGCGCTGGTCACGCCTTTAGTTTCATTGTTTCGGTTTTTCAAACAGTATAGCGAGCAGGAAGGCCAGATGCGTTAGACCAGCCAGAAGCAGGCCGATGTAAAACCAGATTGGTCTGAATACCATTTTGACTACATGACTACCAGCTGGAACCTTAAGAGCGCGAAAATTGATGTTGGCCGGATAAATCAGTGCCGGCTGTGAATCGATAGTGGCTATCCATCCCGGATCATACGACTCGGTTACAACTAGCCATTTGGTTGTGGATGTATTGCAATCGATTTTTAATTCATTATTTGAGATGCGTGTCAATTTCGCGCTGTCTGTTTTTTCGCTAGCTTTCATCTCATCACCTTTTGTCTTAGCAGGTCTTTCCATGGCTTCAGTAGATGACGATTTCGATTCGATCACGGCAGTCAACCGTTCATCAGCTGAAAGAGCCATGACCTGTTTTATCGCCTGGTCTTGATCGGCCACAAAGCGAACTGCACTGGCAAAATAGGTTGTACCATTGGCGGTATTGTTTCGATATAAGCGCCGTCCCATTGCATCTATTTGCAGCAGCTCAAAACGACGATCGATCGATTTTTCTCCAAGAGCAAGCGCTGCATCGCTGAGCAAGACAGGCACGGCTGGCGCCTGTGGCTTGGCCGGCTCGAAAACGTATAAAGTTACGGTTGCAGCTCCAACGCTCTTAGCGGGCAAGATTATTTCTGTCGACATCGTTGAATCATCGGTCAACGAAATTTCCTGCACGGCGCTATCGACACGACAAGGCGCACTCAGACTTTCAAGTCGAACAAAACCACGTAGTGTTCGCTTGGTAGGCTGCTTAAGAGTGAAAGCAATCTTCGTCCTCACTGCACTTAGATCGCTCCTTACCCGCACTTCAGACAACCGAGCAGTAATTCCTGGGGCAATTGGCTTTTCCGTCATTATGACTAAAGGGAGAATGCGACTATCGTAAATATCAGAGCTAGATAGAATGTATTGCACGCTTGCCATATCAATTTTCCAGTCTAGCCACTGATCAAAAAATCGCATGAAAGTATATTTTTGCTCTGCACCACAAGCGCTTAAAAAAGCCACCAGCCGGTTCGGTAATATTGCCTCGAACATTCTTAAATCGTGCACGGAGAACGCGGATGGCAAGTTGGGGCAGAAATACATGATGCCCGTTGAGGTTATTCGTTGCCCGCCGTCGATCAACGGCTTTGCAATTTCAGGCAGTGCAGGCTTATAACGCGGATACGGCGGCAGTCTCCACCCGGGAGTGAGGAGGTGACTTTCGACTGTAATGGCTACAACAACCAGTCCTAACAAAACCCTCTTTTTTGAAAACAGACCTAACATTGATATTAGGGATAAAGCCGACAGGGCAATGAAAGCGAACAATCTTGATAGTGATTCACTCTTTACAGACTCGGTCCAATAAGACACATCCGGCTTCACACTGGGATAAGTCATGCCAATTTTAGTCAGCGATGCAGTTAGTGCAGGATCCGTGTCAAAACCTGACTGCGCCATGACCTTGATCGAGACCAGGTAGTCTAACAAAACTGGTGCGATGATAGAAAAAACTGATGCTATTACGATTATAGAAATCAGCACTTTCGCTCTGATTGACGTTTCTAAAATGGCATCTAAACCGATTGCTGCAACCACTACGGCCAAGAGAAATAATGCTGGCAGGCAGTAGAGAGGGAAAATTGAAACTAGTGGCTGGGAGTTGAGAATGTCATGGAATGGAAACGGCCTGCAGACAATGACAATAGCTAATGCCAACACACTCCAAATTGCCGCAGTGATCCTGCGATTTTTTTTGTCGAACCAACCTATCGATAGAAGTACCAACGCACATGGGCCGATAGTTGGCCCGTAAGAGCCACAGATCGGGGAAACAAAAGCTGTGATCAGGGCATAAATGTTAAAGCTCCAAGGGGTTGGTGTATCAATTTTGTAGAGATATCCTCTATTTAGCCACTCCACAAAAGGTAGGAGAGTAAAACTGCTAAGCAAAAATGTTGCTGTCGCTAATACCGTCAGTCTGGCGATAATGGAGCCGATGGAACGCGAAGAGTCTCTCGCCTTTGTCAGGACACAGGCTGCCAGTGAGCCAAAGCCGAGACCAAAAAAACTGGCTTCAACGTGCGTACAGAGCACAAAAAATGCTGAAATCACAGCGCCAAAATACAAACTTTTAGTATCTTTTCTCTTGAAAACAAATAGCATTGTGCAAAAGACGATTGGATAGGGCCAGCTTGCAGACAGCAGCTCGAACTGGTTTAGTGACAGTGGTGCTGTGGCCCAGACTAGGGAGAGGAATAATTTACTTAAAAGCGACAACCGCAGTTGTCGTCCTATAAAACCGATGCACAAGCAACTGGTCAATAGCTGAATAACCAATCTTATGCTGTAAAGGGGTTCGCGTCCCATTGGCGCTATAAAGTGAATCAGTCCGAAAGGATAGCTTTGAATATTGCCAACAAAACTCACCCCGCATCCCTGATAAGGATTCCACAGAGGCAGAGTGAAAGACTTCAAGGCTGCCAGAACAAGTCGATCATTGGGAAAGTTGATCAAAAATGCAGAAAGGTCATAAAAGCCTACACCTTCCAGTTTTGTCGCCGGATTATTTAGAAAAAATGGATCCATTCTGGCGATCTGTGAAAGGATGCTGAATGAGGCGCCGCTGGCGAGCGGCACCAAGTACGTAAAAGCGAAAAACAAAAGAAGAGGTACTATCCAGAGAAGCTCAGGCTTAGCGACTTTGAATAAGGATTGCGCAGGTGTAGACAATATTATTCTCATCCGGGATATGCTCGTCTCAGGCAAGTTTGTATACCATACTTATCTGGGTCGGATCTTCTTGCGATTAACGGTTCTGGACTAAAATACCGATTCGCTTTGTGACGATAAGCACTGCAGTCAGTTATTGAATAGTCGCTGGTATAAACTAGCCGAGGCCTTAATGGCACGGCGGTATTGCTTATGGCGGTTGTTCTTGCAATACGACAGTACTTGGAGTGGCTGGTGTCATTGCAGAGGGGGCCGCCGCCGGTCAAAGATTTCGTGTTGTTGTGGAACTGCCACCCCTGCTAGAGCGTATATAGAAAATACGTAGAAGTGGAACAGTCGATATTCTTGCCTGGTGAAAATTAATTATGTAAAACCGAAAAGCAAACGAAGATTTGCTGAGTTCAGGCTGGTATGAAATGTAAAACTGAGAGTGTTGTTTGTGCAGGTGTTTTTTGACAAATCCGCAGTCGAGTTACAGGGATGGGAGACTGTAAAATAATTTGTGTCAATTGATAGGCAAGCGGCCGATAAAACACTAGAAAGGTGCCGCAACGATGACTACAAAAAACAAAAAGAAAGACCTGCTCGACGAGCTAATCCGCGACCACTTAGCCGAAGGAAAACACCCTCGGGAACTACTGGAGGAAGGCGGGCTGCTCAAGGAATTGACCAAGCAACTGGTGCAGAAGTGCCTGGAAGCAGAGATGGACACTCACCTTGGCTACGAGAAAAATGAGCGTGCCGGGAAGGGAGCAGAGAACAGACGGAACGGCTACAGCCGAAAAACTCTGAAATCTGAACAGGGTGAAGTTGTACTGGGTATACCTCGGGATCGCGCCGGCGATTTCGAACCACAAATAGTGGCAAAACATCAAACACGCCTCGCCGGCCTCGACTCTAAAGTAATTGCACGGTACGCCAGGGGCATGACCGTCAGAGACATTTAGGCGCAGCTGGAGGAGATGTATGGTGTTGAAGTCTCGCCGACCTTAATTTCGAATATCACCAACGCCGTCCAGGAAGACGTCAAAGCTTGGCAGTCCAGGCCGCTCAACGACATCTACCCAATCGTCTGGTTTGACGCTCTTCACGTTAAAGTTAGACACGAGCACCGAGTAATATCGAAGGCCATATATATGGCATTAGCTGTGAATTTAGAAGGTCAGAAAGAACTTCTCGGCATTTGGATTTCGCCGACAGAGGGTGCAAAATTCTGGCCCTCCATTTTCACCGAGCTAAAAAACCGAGGAATGAAAGACATCTTCACTGCCTGCGTAGATGGCCTCACTGGCATCGATGAAGCATTGACAGCTGCATTTCCAGAGGTCATGGTTCAGACCTGCATAGTGCATATGATCCGCAACTCCACCAAGTATGTGTCTCACAAAGAGCGTAAAGACCTTTGCACCGATCTCAAAGAAATCTACAGGGCACTCGACGAAAAGACAGCGCTTGAGGCTCTGGACACCTTCTGCTCGAAGTGGGATAAGCGATACTCGATGATTGGTAAGTCATGGCGACAGAACTGGTCGAAGATCATTCCGATGTTTTTGTTTCCTGAGGAAATCAGGCGCACCATATACACCGCCAATGCAATAGAGTCCATGAATATGACTCTACGAAAGG
>JADYXQ010000149.1 GCA_021772135.1 Candidatus Obscuribacter sp. | reverse complement strand
GTCTTAAGCAACTGCATTCAAAACCGGATACCCCTTTTTGGCAAGACCTCTTGTCGCATATTTAGACCATATGCTGCTCGTTTGCTTGTCGCTCTACAAATTGAATAATAGGTAAATATGTAAATACAGGTGAATACTAGTTATGGTAGTACAAATTTTACAAAAAATTCAGTTGTCGGTGCTAATGATTATCGTCAATTACGTAATGTTTTTGTCGCCTTGTTTTGCTAACGAACATTTTTTTGTCACACATTGCAAACGGCCAGCTGTGGAGATTTTGGACAAAAATTATCAAGATCCTGAGTATTTTCAGAACATTTCCGGTCCTCAGTCCATAAACATAATAACGAGAAAAAAATTGACCGCTAGCAGCAGTTTAAATATTGATGCTGACAGCCATGCAACTTTGGTTCTTTTTGGAAAAAAGATTACTGACGATCTAAGAAAGGCACAGCTTGTAGAAGCCTTCGGGGCACCAACTGACACAAAAACGACTGCTACTGAATTTATAGTTTCTACCGACCAAGGATCCTCCATCCGCTTGCAAGCTTTTGTGAAGGGTGAAAAAGTTTGGAGATACCGAATCCTTATCGGTACAACGAAATCTGAATGGACCACTGTTAGTACGGAGAAGTAGGCGCAAGCCCACCTCTCCGTACTAAGCTACTTCACGGCGTTATAACCGTTAATACAAGGCCCAGAGATTGGTCATGTATGTGTTCAAATTAGGAGTTCTGCCGAACATCAAAATATCTTTTGGCTCCATTTGATATCCGTGGTCTAGATAAGCTCCTTATATATGCAAACAACTGTGCGAAAACTTCGTGAGGATCAGAACTCTCTACAACCGCCAACAAAAAGCGCTCCCAGTTTGTATTCGACGAAAACCGTGGGTCTGTGCACACAGTGGTACCTGCAAATACCACGTTGCAAGCTTGACCATTAAAGTTAGCTTTTTCGCTGTCCATTGCTGCCAGGAACGAAGGTGACAGTGAGAGTTCAGCTTCCACAAAGTCGAGTGCATGACCAGCTTCGTGTATTGCGGTTTCCTCCCAATAGCTGTTTCGGTCCAACATCACTGAAACAGTCTTCGATATGGGATTGGTAACACCCAGCTCATCGCTAGTCGTGATATGAAAAAACTGATCCAAACCAGCTGTATCGAAGAAAGCATAAAGCTCATAATGCCCAGCTGCGATTACTGCACGCATGCCAGACGGAAGCGAAAAAGCGGCTGCTTCAATTTGATTATCGGTTGTGGAAGGCGACGAATTTACGCTCCAAAGTGCAGTTGGCCAAGTCGCGTTTCCCGTGTTATGCCTAAAAACTTCGATGCCGTTTAACTGGATACTGCCGCCAGAAACACCAATTCCAGCATTCAAGCCGGACGCTATCTGAATGATCCTGTTTACTTCGATAGCTTGTGAGAGAGGCCCTAAAATGCCTTGAGCGTTTGTCACCGAAACTCGTCCACCTTCTCCATTTCCTAGTCCTCGTGCGGTTATGGAACCATTCGCCAAAGGATTCATGATGACCGGATTTGTTGTCTCAATGATAATCAGACCACCCTTGGACTGACCGACTTTTGCATCAGCATGAATCGCTGGTGATCCGTCTGCTACCCATTTATCACCGGCATGGATACTGATGATGCCAGCTGAGAACAGAGTTGGCCCAGCAAGTAGTTTCGGCTTGCTCGACTTTGCTGCAATAGCAAGGCAAGATTCAGAGCCGCTATTTGCTTCAATTGTGCCCGACGTTGATACGATATTTCCAGTCAAACTAATTTGACCACCATCGCCTTCGTCACAGCCACCGTTGGCATTTAAATAGCCTGAGACAGTGAGATCACCATCCGCTGCAACCGTAATATTGCCGCCAGTTCCCTTGCTACCAATTCCAGCACTGACGTCTATCGCAGTGCCAAGCAGGTTAATGTCAAGAGTTGAGTTGATAATGACAGAGCCACCGTCTCCAGATTCGTTGCTTTTGGCTTGAATAGACACCGTTTGCTCTTCAGTGCTGACGGTAATCCCCTGGGCAGAAGTCTTGAGGGTAACGTCACCACCTTTGCCACTGCCGTTGCCATTTGCGGCAATAATAGTGTTTACTTCTGCAGGCAAAGTAAGCGAATTCGCTTCAAAGGTGATGCTTCCACCGTCGCCTTGAGCACCGCCATCCGCATAGAAGTCGCCAGAGAGAATAACCTCCGCACCCTTTGCTTTCAGAGTTCCACCCCTTTGACCACCAGAAACGGCGATGGCGCCGCTGTAGAGGTCTAATGCTCCGGTAGTAGTCAGGTCGATAGTACCGCCATCGGCATCGCCGTTGAGGTTGTTATCTGTTGCATCAACGTTTCGGGCTTCTAGGCTGAGCGTGCCATTTCCGTTGGCTACGGTGATGTCACCAGCAGCTGTAACTTTGAGTAGCCCACCTTTGCCTGTGCCATGGCCGTTGGCCTTGATGCGAGTATTCGATGGTTCTGGTAGGGCGAGTGTGCCGACATCGAATTCAATGCTGCCACCTTCACCGTTGTCGTCTCCGCCGTTCGCGTTCAGATCCCCTGAAAAAGCCAGCTCATGGGCCGGAGCTTTCAAAGTAATGGCGCCTCCCTTGCCACTTCCTTGAGCTGTTGCGGCAATGTTTGCCGAGTCGACTGCAAACCCCCCATTGCCTGTAATGGAGACCGTGCCGCCTTTTCCATTGCCGGACGATGAGCCCGCAATTGCCGAGATGAGCGAAGTGGGATCGATAGACAGTGCGTTTTCGACAGTCAACGATACAGTGCCGCCATCGCCTTCAACTTCGGCATCAGCACTCAGTCTTGCCGCTGTAAGGTTTGCTTCGTCAGCGGTTATCGTTAGCGTGCCGCCTTTTCCGGTATCTGGCGCATTTACGCTAAAAACACCCGGAACATTTACCGCGCCAGATGGCACATCGACAGTAATGGTCCCGCCATCACCACCGCTTGGGCCCCCGTTTGCAGAGATTGTGAATTTGTCGATAACGCTTGCTCCCGTCAAAGAAACAAATATGTTGCCACCATTATTAGTGCCTCCAGAGGCACCATTTGATTTAAGAGTAACGTCATCAGCCTGCGCCGGAACGTCATTTCCGTACACAAAGATTGTGTTCGCTTGGGTTTCATTGCCGTCGGCGGTCAAGGTGACTTTTCCACCACCGAAAGTAAGAGTTGCGCCGCTTGGATTTTCCCCGTTATAGCCCAGCGAAATGATGTTGCCACTGCCTTTGGCCGTAACATCAAAATCATCAGTCTGCGACAAATTCACAGAGCCGCCTAGAGCAATGTAAGCGAGGTCGCCTTCGGCCGAGAGATTGAACTTTCCCTCACCGGCGATGTTCAGTGAACCCGTGGCACCAGGCACGCCGTTTGGAAAAGTTACCCCAAAATCGAGGCCCGATGCTGTCATGTTCGAATATTCGGTCATTCCGTTAACAGGAACCAAAATCACAGCAGCATTCTTTGAGCCGTCGGCGGCAATTGAGAAAAGATCCGCTGCATTATCGCTGCTGACAAGATTGTGAGCAGCAATATAGATATTGTGCGGCAGTTCGACAACGTTGTCATTACTGGCTGAAAGACTGGTAGCTCCTTCAGCTTTAACGGTAAATGCCTTGAGGATTATAATTCCCGCTCCTTGGCCCGATGCACCATCCACAGACAATGCTTTGGTGCCGCTAGAGTCAGCGGGTAGCGAAATCGTTCCCGTAGGCGCATCTAGAATAATTACACCGTTGCGACTCTGGGTTGCTGTTACTTCAATATCGCCAGCATTGCTGACTTTGATTGAGCCGTTATAACTAGCAACTCGAACACCACCAAGAAATTTGACGTCTGAACCGCCATATACAGTGTTGGCTAGAATTTTTCCACCGATGCCGTTTGTCGGATTGCTGGTACCGATGACACGAGCACCACATTATTGCCGCCGCCAACAGTAATATTTCCTGGGTCTCCATTGCCGGCGATTATCTTTATCTGGGCCGAATAGAATCCAGGGTTTGTATCGAAATATCCGTGAGCACTGGTCACATTGCCGTTGACAGTCAGGATGCCGTTGTAACCCAGCATAGTGATATTGCCGTCGGCATTTATGGTATCAGTAGTCACATCACCGTCATTGGCTTTGATAGTAATGCTGCCACCAGTACTGGTGAATTTCTTCGCGGTAATTGATCCCGAGTTCGAAATTATCTTTATGTAGCCAGTGGCGGTCACGTCAGTGGTTATCGTGCACGAGCTTTCGAGGATATCCACATTGCCGCTGACACTAGCTGGAATACTCGCGCAGCTGCCTGTGTAATCAGCTGCATGAGCCGGGGTGGTAAATGCTATCAGCCCAAGTAAGGCTGGAGCAATGGCTAGACCTAGCCATCGTTTCTTTCTTTGTTTCATAATTTTTCCTTGTTTAAGGGTTTGTCTATCCAAGTCGATCAAGTTGAATTCAGGCAGTCGGCAAATACCTCGGCGGCAGTCCGCTGAAATTTATTGCTTATAAAAGGTCTCTACTGCTTGTTTGTTGGTCTGCCTGGGGGTTGATTGGAAATTGAATAGAACATGAAGCATCGTTCAAAGGGGGTCATTCGATCTTTCTTTGTAACCAACAAAAACTTAAACGCTACTAAAAAAACAGCTATCCAAGCCGAACTAGCGCGAATCGAACAAAATAAGAGTTCGCGCGCTTTGCGCACACGCGATTTTTTGTGCAGAGAGAACGATCATAAAACAGTAAAGCTGTGAATCCCAAAAAGCTAGCGCAGCATGCATTTTTAGCTTTGCTAATTTCTTTTTGCTTTAGATTTATCGGGTAAAATTTGTACAGTTTTGTTAATGAGCTGCTCACTAACCGCGCCTGACGATTCTCGTAGAGCCTGACTGGTTCTGCTTCTGCGTGAGTGAGGCTCATGCAATAATATATCTTGATACTTTATTTGCAATTTTTTCAAGATTCTAGCCGGTCCCGAAACCGCTTGGCACGTAGGTCAGAAGCTGCTTTGCAAATATCAAATAGATTGCAGCTTTAACACACTGCTTCGAAGAATCGGAAGAAGTTTCCAAAAAGATAGCGGCAAAATGGCTATCAGCGGCCATTCAATTTCTTCAATGTTGGTTCAGCAGCCGACCAGATAAATAGGCCACCGCAGCCAATAGCACCAAGGGTTGCACCGGCGATAATTACAGGCGATTCTGCCACCACAGCTGCTGCAACGCAGGCGGTAGCGCCAACGCCAAGAACCGCAGCGCGTCCAGTTTCTTGCGGGTACTGCTTGACGGTGTCGCCAATTATTTTGGACGAATCAGTGACAGTTTTGCGGCATTCGCGATAAGCGTCTTGCCACAAGTGCGCTGCTGGCGAAGACTGGCAAACTTCCTGGTCGCTTACTTGTGCAAATTCAAATTTCATGGCTTTTCCCCTTGCGGCTAACTCTTGTCATTAGATTAGCGGCGCCCGGGTTTGAGTTGAATGTGTAATTGAACAGTATTTTGGTCGGACGGTGCTTGGAGATAGAGATTTGTCGGCTAGAATGACAGTAAAGGAATCAGGTCAATGCGAGAGCATCAGATTGTAGTCAACTTAAAAGCGCAGCAATTTGAACAATTGCAGAAGCTCGCGCGTGAACGCGGCTACAAATCGGTGACCGCCTACGTCAAACAAAAAGTGCTAGAACTGGCTCTCGGGCTCGACCCAGAGCAGGCAGGCACTGAGCCGCCTTTGCCATCCGCCGGTTCGCTGACTGATTTGAAGCGCATACACGGAGAACTCAAGTCTTTTCTCGACGAATTGTCGGTGCCGACTCAATTGACAGGCATGCCCGGAATGTCCGCAAAGCCACAAATGGCTCCGGCAGCCCCGCAGCGCAGTGCTCTTGATATTGCGCCGCCTGACGAAGATTTTGATTGGTCTCCTGCGGTTGCCACGCCCGGCACCGGCAGAGTCAGTTTTGATGTGGCTCAGAAAAATACGTTTGATGGCGGCGCTCCGGCCCTGCCCCAGACATCCACTTCAGCTCAAAGTAGCTCTGGCAGCAATTCTGCTCAAGCTCAAGACACCGGCGCCACTCTGCCTCAAGTTTTACCATCAAGCAATCTTGGCGGCTTTGGTTTTGGCCTTGGTATGTCATCGTACGGCAGTAATTCAGCGCGCTTTCAGACTCCCTTCAGTTCGGGCGATCGGCTAAGTGGATACAGAGACATCATGGACGACATGGAGGAGCTCGCCGACAGAGCCTTCGCCATCTCGCCCCGCCTTGGTGCCCTGGATGAAAATGTCGATGATCAACCTGAGGACACTTCACGAGGAGGAGGCCGCAGGCGCTCTGCCGAATTCGAAGAAGAGCCGGTGCAAGCGCAAGAAGCAGCACAAGAAGAATCCTGGGATTTCTCATCTATTGATAAAGAGGAGCAGGCTTCGGTATTACCTGCAACGGCGCCTTCTGTAGAGCCGGCCTCGTTTGTAGCTCCGATTGTGCCGGCTGATTTGCCCGGTGTTGAAGAATTAGCTGAGCAGGAACATCAGGAGAAGTTTTTGCAGGAACAGCTGCTACAAGCTCAGCGTGAGCGCGATCAAGAAGCTGAGTTGGCCAAACAGCAAAAATTGCTGGCAGCGGCTGATCTGGCTGAAAAAGCCGCTGAGGCTGCGCCGGTTTTAGAGCAGCCAGTTTCGCAATCGGCACCAGAGCCAGAGGCCGCCCTGCCTGTAGAACCTGCTCCGCGGCGTCGTTCCGCCACAGCACCAATGCTTCCGCCGCCAGATGAAATCGACGAGAAAGGGCTCCGCACTCCGACTTACGTGCCTCCTCCCGCGCCTCTACCGCCGCGTGTCAGTCAAACTAATATTCCGGCTATGGCCAACCCGGCCGATATTGCCAGTTCCGCTCAGGCCGGGCTGGGAGAATTCGCCGCCGGCGAACCTGTTGATGTGGAAGATGACCTTCTAAGCGACTTGCTGGACAGTAACTTAGCGGCGGCCCACGTGGCTCACAGCCAGCGCGATGAAAGCGCGCCTAACCCTTTTGCCGTATCTCTATCTTTCGAGCTTGAAGCCGCCGCTATGGAGGAACAGACACCTATCGGTCAGGTGGCTATGGAAGAGGAAGCCTTGCTTGAGGAAACGCCGGAGCAAGCGGTGCCGACTACCAGTGTTGAAAATACTACTGACAAGGCGGCAAATAGTAAGACTACGAGTGAATCTGAAGACCAATCTGCAAATGCTCCAACTTTCAGTGGGACTCCTCCCCCAAAGAGACGTCGAACATGAGAGCCTTACCATTGTTTGCTTCCCCTTGACACCATATGATTTCTCCAGATGCAAGTTGCGCATCGAGGGCTCAGCTCCCCTGACCCGAATCAAGACAATTGTCAAGATATAGAATCACATGGCGTGGTATATAGGGATAGTGATAAGGAATTTCATCATGGTTCACCAATCCAGCGATAAACCTAGTTTCAACTAAAATATGCCCGATACTTCAGACGTAATCGAGCGCAGACAGGCCAGCGAACGCTTGCGCAGTGAACCCACAGCGTTCAAAATCGACCCGACTTTTGAGACTCCCGAGAATTTGAAGCTGCTTCAGGCGGCGGGCAGTCCGGAACAGTTTAAAGGTGGTGTGGCCGGCTTCTACGCGGCTTCATCAGAGAGACTGGCGCAACAAACCGAGCGCATGCAGGCTCCTGGCTGCAGTGTTGAAGAAATGCAAGCAATGCAGAACAACAACGCATTCATGATTGAAGCATCAACCAAGCGTGTTTCAGTGGTTCTTTCAAAAAATAACCGGGCTAACTTCGTTAACGAAGGCAGTCTCAGTATGAGTTCGTAACTTTCAGGCTGGCTCCAATTAAACAAAAAGGTCGTCCATCGGACGACCTTTTTAGTTAGCAGTAGTGATTTCTAATTGAAGCTTTTGATAGCGTCAGTGAGAACTTTCACTTTCTCAATGGTGATAGGAGCTGCTGTTGCCGAATTGTCGGCAGATTGAGCCATCATATAAACAATTTTGCCGGAAGCAGGCGATTTGACCGCACCAAAGAACGTATTGGCGGTATCGGTGGTATCGCCTGTCTTTTCAGCATGGCCAATTACATAAGGCATGGTTTGGCCGCCTACTTGCAGGTTTCCACGGTTTGTTTTGGTCAATTTTTTCGTAGAGGAGCTACTGCCGCCGGGTGCGGCCGCCACTGTTTCTCCCTTGGCAATACTATCAATAGCGGCTTCAGGACTGATATCGGTGCCGGTTTTCGGCGCAGTCGGATCAACAAAAAATGTAATGAGAGTTTTATTGTCTGGTGGCATGATCACTACAAACGGTGTGCCGATATTGGCGCCGGCAGTGTATTTGAATCCGCCTGGCAGCGGGTCGTCAATCACCATGAACTTGCTCGCTACTTCTTTAACTTTGTCAGGGCTGGTCATCTGAGAGAAGAACATGCCACCGGCTACCACTAGCCCAACAACTCCGAGTACGCACAAGACCCCTGCGATCAAAACGATTTTAAGCCAGGTGGCCATACCCCTGATGCTTCTCAAGTTCGATTGTCTTTTCATTCTCTTGCCTTCTACTAAATAATTTTTGCCGACGCCATTCCGAACAATCTTAATCGATTGGACCAAGCCTGTGGGGTATCCCTCATTTATGACCGCTACAAAAATGTGAAGGATCTTTCAGGTTTTGCAAATCAAGTGAATAGTTTGCAGGGAGGCACCGCTAGTAGTGTCGTGGCGAAGTTCATAACTATTTGATTAACTGATTCGACCACAGTAAATCGACAAATTCTTGATTTGAAATTATCTCGATACCATCTTCTGTGCGGCGCGATCGCTCTTCTCTGGAAATCAAAATACGCCTTTTAACTTTAGGGTGATCTTGCACCAGTGCACGTAGCCCACGTAAATGATCCGATGTAATTTTGGAGCTAGATTTGGCTTCGATAGCCAATTCCATATCGTTAATAATGAAGTCTACTTCTATGCCGCTAGCAAGACGCCAGTAAGTTAGGTCATAGTGCAGATTGCTATAGGCGCTATAAGCGGTCAGTTCGTGAAAAACCCAGTTCTCAAAGGCTTTGCCAAATGTCTCAGAGCCAGGTTCTAACTTGCCGCGCCTTGCTAAGTGGTTGACGACTCCCACGTCTGAAAAGAAAAATTTCGATGCCCCAATCACGCGACGCTTTGGTTTTTTCTGATAAGCCTCTAAAAATTTTGCCAGCATTGTGTCAATCAAGATCTGGAAGTATTCTTTAACTGCCGGACCGCTGACGCCGCACTCCCTGGCGATTGAGGCATAGTTTACTAGTTTAGTGTCAGAAAGAGATGCCGCCCGCAAAAATTGCGAAAATGCTGGAAGATTTCTCACTAGGGCTTCTGCTGCTATTTCTTCTTGCAAATAATCGCTTATGTAAGAACGTACAAGGTTTGTGTGACTGGAACTGAGATAGTGACGAGGCAGATAGCCTTGATTGAGCATCCTTACCAGGTCGAATTCTTTTCCGATTTCTGCGGCACTGAGCCCAAATAATTCATGGCGGATGGCACGACCACCAAGAAGATTAGCGTGCCCACTTTTAAGTTTGCGGGCGCTCGACCCGCAGAGTCCAAACACGAAATTTGTATTTTCCATAAGCCAGTGCACTTCATCGAGAAGCATTGGCACTTTTTGAATTTCATCAATGACGACAAAACCTGACCGGGACTGGTCGCCAGCATATAAAAGTTGTTCGCGCAGGAGACTTGGCCTCTGCATGAGCTCCATTGAGACATCTGTTTTAAGCAAATCAAACCAATGCGCTTCACGATAGAGCGATTTCAGAAGCATGCTTTTGCCGCTCTGGCGGGGACCCCAAAGGAAAAAGCTTTCGTTTGGTTGAACCGGCAATACAAGTTTTCTATCGAGCATATTTTAAATTTATAGCTATGATAATCTAAAGTACTGCTTTATTTTATCATGATAATCTAAAGTAGTACTTTGGATTATCGGTGATCAAACGCCGGCCGTGCAAAGCTCAATATGCCGTTGTCTCGCTCAATAAGAGACCCTTCTGAAAGGCCTCTTATTGAATACGATTTCGATTAGAGATCTTTATGCCAACGGAAGCTGCTTTGGGTCGGATAGAAGAGTTCAATTTTCGGTAGTAGACAGCCTTTATCAGGTATTTTTGCTGCATTTTTCTCTTCTTCCACTCGTTGCTTTACCGCGCCAGCGACAGCAGTTTTATATACATCTGCCGGCACTGCACCTTTTTGGTCGTATTGAGTGACTATTGAAATCAACTGACTTTCATATTTGGCCGTAACTGCGGCGCTGGCTGTTCCAGATTCTAGTTGCGCAACCTGCAAAGGAGTCATATTTTTCTTGGCCGATTCAGCGATGTTTTTCTCTAACGCGATCGTTCGTCTATCAAGCTCATCGCGCATGGGTGTTTTGGGTGGAAAAGAAAACCCAGATTCCAAACCGTGGCCAGCTGTCTTGTTATATTCTTTGAGCTGTTGTTCCTCCATCGCCAACTGTTGACGTTCGGTCGGTGTCATACCAGCTCTGGCTAGCATGCGAACGTGGCTGTGCAGTGTGTCGCGCTCACCAAAAATTCCGTTTACAGTATCTTTGACTGATTCAAGAACACGGTCTACTCCGGTCTTGTTCGATTGGGGAGTCAGGGCAATGAATTCAGGGAGTGCCTTGGCTTGGCTGCCGTCTAGTGGAACTCGGAAATCAATCACTTCTAATCTATCGGCTGTACTAAAGCTATTGGAAAATTTCGATGTTAGTAAAGCGTCGTGATTCTTGTCCACGATATCAAGCAAACTCAATTCGGTCGAACCTGAGCTGGAAGCAGACTTTTGGTCACCGATTGCAGCAATTTCAGTATTTTTCATGTTAATAACTCCAGAATGTTTTAGTTGGTGGCACGAATTCGCTTTCTGTTCTGTGCCGTCGATGCATGCATCATATTGAGCAAAGTTGAAAAATTCTTGAAAGTGGTTGGATTGCCGTTATTGCAGGCATCTGGCGATTGTTGGGTCAAGCCAGACTTTTGCTGTCGCTATTTATAGATGGGGCGGGCGCTCCAGTTTCAGTTTCAGTTCCGATTTCAATTTCAATTTCAAGAATTTTTCAAACGCGGCACCTTAAATGGATAAGCAACATCCCAACCGCCATAAGAGGCTCGCAGATGACTTCTACTGATCGAACCGCCAATACAGCTATTTCCATAGCAGACCAGCTTGAACAGGCGATCAAGGCTGGCTACTACAGTAGCAACTGCCGGTTCCCATCTTCCCGTATGCTTGCCAGGCAATACTGCACTTCCAGGTCTACAGTGCTAGTGGTCTTGGGCATGCTTTCGCGTAAAAACCTAATAGCATTCACTCAAGGTAGTGCGCCGAAAATTACATATCGTTCGGAGCCTGATCTTGAGCACACCTTGGACTTTTCTTGTCCTGATAGTCAGGCAAAGAAAATCGAACATGGCGCAGACATCTTTTCTTGGGTGCCGCAATGCTTGCCGACTCGTAAGTGGTTCTCGCTAATTTCAAAGGCAACCAAAACTGCCGTTTCGTCTGATCTCTCCACCTTCGAAAACGCTGCCTTAGAGTTAAAAATTGTGCTGCGAAACTATCTTGCTAGACAAAGGCAGATACGCTGTACTACAAATCAAATTTTCATTTTTGAAAATTCTGGCGTCGCGGTGGATTTTTTTTCGGAGATTTTGCTTCCATCTAAAGACGATAAAATCCTAATAGATGCGCCAGCCTTGCCTAATAGCGCCAGGCATTTGGCGCGACAGTCTAACTCAATTGAGTCTGTAAACTTGGGTGACCTATCGTCGAGAGAAGTGCTAGCAGGCTTGGGCGAAAAAAAAGGCAGGTTACTCTACATCACACCTTCTACCAGGTTTGGCACCTGTAGGTCGCTGCGCCAGGATGTGCGGCAAGAGATTTTGTCCTGGGCGGATAAAGAGGCGTGTCACATTCTCGAACATGATCTTGGTCATGAATTCTGTTCAGGACCATCATCTCATCCAGCGATTTTTTCTCTGGACGACTCAAGTACGGTTGTCTATCTGGCAGATTTTCAATCTAGCCTGTCTCCGCTTACAGACCTATGCGCAGCGGTGGTGCCGTTATCTTTGGTTGATTTGGCTAATCGAAAGTATGTTGCTCGCTTGTCTAGCTGTATGCAACTGCAATATATTGCTCTTGCAGAACTCCTCAAAACCGGCTATCTGGAACGCCATGTTAAAACAATCAGCGAGCTTAGCTGCCGAAATCTTTCGCAATTCCAACAACTGTTGTTGGAATGTGGATTGGCGCCACTTTCAGTTAGTTTAAATTTGCTGAAAACTGGTAAAGAGGCGACATTGGAAATTGATAAAAACGCGAATTTTATTGAGTTGGAGCCGGCGCTGGCGAGCGGATTGTTGACACCATTTTCGGTGCTCTACGGACTTGACCAGAGACAGAAAAATCTTTTTCTAGTGTCTGGCGATCGACTGCAAGGGGAGGATAGAGCTTTATTGCTTAAGTGTCTCGCCCAGGCTACGAAAAACACACCACCCACTTTTCAGAGTCACTCGTTTAATTTGATCAGACGATAACCTAGCCCGTGCACTGTTTCGATTGGGCAGGTTTGTTTTCTTTCTACAATTTTGCTGCGAAGGGTTTTAATGGTGGTGTAAACCGTACCAATTGATACCTGGCTCTCAGAGTGCCAGACCCTTTCTAACAGGGCTTCAGGGCTAAATACTTCATTGGGATTGCGCATGAAAAATTCGATCAGTGAAAGCTCCTTCGGTAAGAGCTTGATTGGTTCACCGCCGACAGTGAGAGTTTTCGCCTTTAAATCAAATGACATGTCACCACAGAGCACCTGATTGGTTGCAAGATTACCGAATCTTCTCACCAGGGCTCTAACTCTGGCCGACACTTCTCTCATATCAAATGGCTTTGTGAGATAGTCATCAGCGCCGGTATCAAGGCCCATTGTTCTGTCAACAACTGCACCTCTGCCAGTCAACATTAGAACAGGTGTTGTGGCCTTTGTCAGGCGAAACTTGCGACAGATCTCAATGCCTGACATGCCCGGAAGCTGCCAGTCTAAAATAACAACTTCATATTGGTATGTCGAAAGCAGCTCCCAAGCTAGTAGTCCGTCACCAGCAACTTCAACAACGTGGTTCTCCGATTCGAGCTCCATTTTGATCAAGATCGCTACATCGTGGTCATCTTCTACTAACAAAATTTTCGCCACTGAGTTCTGGCCTCCCGAAATTCAAATCAATTATAAGCCCGGATTTAGTGGCAGAGTAAAATGAAAGGCTGCGCCGCCACCTTCCGAGTCAGATACCCAGATGTTGCCTTTGTGAAGGCCGACCAGTTGCGCACAGAAAGACAGGCCAAGCCCGCTACTACTCTCCGGAATGGCGCTGGCGTCGCCTCCTTGCGAAAAGCTTTTGAAAAGTAGTTTTTTAGCCTGTTCAGTGATGCCGGCGCCCTGATCGCTGACGATTAATTCTACGCAGTCTTCATGGGCACGGGCAGAAATCGAAAGGGTCTTCCCTTGGGGGCTCTGCTTGATACCATTTGAAAGCAAGTTGATCAAAACTTGAGTTATTCTTCGTGTGTCCACAAGCACCACTAACGGTGCAACGTTTGTCAGCACGCTTAGCGATTTGGCATCAGCTAAAGATTTGATGCTTTCCACAGCGCCATTAACTATTTCCTGCAAATTAGCGGGTCGTGGTTCAATTGTCAGCTTGCCAGATTCGATCTTTGCAAAGTCTAAAATCTCGTCAATTGTGAATTTCATAGATTGCGCATTGCGAGTACAAATCGCGATCAGAGATTTTTTGTCTGCTGCTCCTAGTTTGTCATTTTGAGAAATCATAGTTAAAGAGGCGTAAATTGCAGTCAGTGGGGAGCGCAGCTCGTGGGTAATGTGGGCAATTAGCTCCTGCCGACGGTTTTCTGCTTTAACCGCTTCACCGGCATCTGCGATTGAAATCACATAACTGGAGCGATCATCTAGCATTATTTGCGACAGCCACAGGTCGACCCAATAATTGTTTCCATCTTTTGCTGAAAAGAGCAGCCTGGCGGGGCAATTTATAGTGATTAGGTGCGCAAATGATAAAGCGTTATCGGCAAAAAGTGCTGCCATATTTTTACCGGCCAGTTCCGAGCGGCTATATCCTGTCAGTCGTGATGTTTGCAAGCCACTAAAGCGAATATCTCCAAGGCCGTCTGTGACCAATATTCCGACGCCGATATTATCGAGCAGCAACCTTGTACGGTCAGAAGTGCCGTCAATGGTTTTTTGTTGCTCTACCAGGCGATTTTGAAGATTCTCTATTTCCAAAACTGATGATTGGTCAGTCGCGTCACCATTTTCATGCGCTTGCCGGGCTGTGAGCTTTAAAATCAGGTTTGCCGCAATAAAGATGCAGCTAAATGTGGCCAGCCAAAAGATTAAGCCAGCTGGCCCAATTTTCAACTGGTCTGCCGCAACAAGGCATGCTGCCAGCAGCAAAGCGATAATATCGCAAGCAATGTAGAAATTTCTCAGCGAAAGCAATTGGGAATTTCTAGCCCTAAAAATTGTGAGTAATGCAAACAGACCTGCAATTTTACAGTATTAGATGCCTATGGTTGGTACGCGAATGTCTTTTTGTGTCTGGCGTCAATATGTTTTGCCAGGAGCGACAGTTTAAATTTGCCGCTTGAGATCCCGGTGATTTCAGTAGATTTTCTCTTTTCTGGTTTTTTCTAATTGACATGGCCCAATGACCATAGCC